>DONB01000070.1 GCA_003510325.1 Thiobacillus sp.
CCGTTGGTGCCGGTGATGCCGACCATGTGCAGCGCGCGCGACGGCTCGCCATACACATGGGCCGCGATTTCGCCGATGCGGGTCTTCAGGCCGACCACGCCGGCATTGGGAATCCCGAGCGCCGGATCCCACTGATAGTGGTCGGCCTCCCACAGCACGCCGTCGACGCGCTGCGCCACGGCCTGCGCAATGAAATCCCGGCCATCGCGGGCTTCGCCCGGATAGGCGGCGAATATCACGCCCGGCATCGCCTTGCGGCTATCGCTGACGAGTCCGGCGACAGGTATGCCGAGCCGTTCGAGGATATGCGGAACCGATTCCCGGATTGCATGGGAGGCGGCCGACACGGAGGCGGAATGGAGATTCGCCATCACACGCCCCCCCTTGCCGCCAGCGTATTCTGGGTGACCCGCGTGGCGGTTTCCGGAGCATCGGGCGGCAGCGCCAACTGACGCAGGCTGGCCGCCATGACCTGGGCAAACACCGGGCCGTNNCCGCCGTAATATACGCCGTCGGACGGCTCATCGATCACCACGCCGATGATGAGGCGCGGATTGGACGCCGGCGCCATGCCGACGAAGGACGACAGATAGCGGTCGGGCGCGTAGCGGCCATCGACCAGCTTGTGCGCGGTGCCGGTTTTCCCCGCCACGCGGTAACCCGGCACCCGGGTGCGCAGGCCGGTGCCGCCCTCCTGCGTCACCGCTTCCATCATGGCGCGCACTTCGCGCGCGACGCTCGGGGAAAACACCCTGACGCCGGCAATTTCCTGCGGCTCGCGCTTGAGGAAGGACAGCGGCATCACTTCGCCGTCGTTGGCAAAAGCCATGTAGGCGCGGGTCAGCTGCAGCAGGCTCACCGACAGACCATAGCCATACGCCATGGTGGCATGCTCGACCGGCCTCCAGGTGCTTGCATCACGCAGGCGGCCTGCCGTCTCGCCGGGGAAGCCCGAACCCGGCAGCTCGCCGAAACCGGAACGGTGCAACACCTCCCAGTATTGTTGCGGGGTGAGCGACATGGCCAGCCTAACTGCGCCGACATTGCTCGATTTCTGGATGATTTCGCTCACCGTCATCTGCGGGTGCGGGTGAATGTCGCGCACCAGCTTGGCGCCGACGCGCCAGGTTTCCGGCGTGTCGATCACACTGTCGGGATGAAACAGGCCGCGCTCCAGCACCGCCGCCGCGACGAAAGGCTTGATGGTGGAACCCGGCTCGAAGGTGTCGATCACCGCACGGTTGCGCATCGGCCCCGGCTTGTAATTTCGGCGGTTGTTGGGGTTGAAGATAGGCTGGTTGGCGAGCGCGAGGATCTCGCCGGTCTTGGCGTCGAGCACCACCACGCTGCCGCCCTTGGCCTTGTGCGTCTTGATCGCCGCCGCCAGTTCGCGATGCGCCAGATACTGGATCTTGAGGTCGAGTGCCAGCGCCAGATTGCCGCCCTGCTGCGCAGTCTTGATCGGCGCCAGGTCGCGGATGGTGTTGCCGCGACGGTCGCGCATGATCTGCCGCCGGCCGCCCCGCCCGGCCAGCCAGTCCTGATAGGCGCGCTCGACACCTTCCTGGCCGAGATCGTCGATATTGGTGAAGCCCACCACGTGCGCAGCCACCTCGCCCGCGGGGTAGTAGCGGCGGAATTCGCGGCGCAGATGCAGGCCGGGAATGCCCATGGCGGCAATCTTGACGGCCTGCTCCGGGGTGACCGGACGCCGCACGCTGAATTCGCCGCGCGTCTTGCGCGCCAGCGTTTTTTCAAGCGCCTGCGTCGACACGCCGAGCGCCCTGGCCAGCTGCACGCGCTGTTCGGCAGTGAGCTTGAGTTCGGTCGGACGCGCCCACAGGGATTCGACCGGCGTGCTGATCGCCAGCAGCTGGCCGTGACGATCGGACACCTGGCCGCGATGCGCGGGCAGGGTGAGGTTGCGGTTGGCCACCGCATCGCCCTTGCCCTGCAGGTAGTCGGTGTTGAGGCCCTGCAGGTAGAACGCGCGCCCGGCCACCACTGCCAGTCCGGCGAGCAGCAGACTGCCGACGGTCGCCATGCGCCAGGGAGCGAGGTTCAGCTTGAGAAGTTTGCGCGAGTGGTAGTTCATGGTGCACTCGCCAGGGTTTCAACGTGGATGCGCTCCTGCGGCGGCGCCACCAGCCCGAGCCGCGCGCGCGCGATCGTGTCGACCCGTGCCGGATTGGCCCAGGTGCTCTCCTCCAGCCGCAATTGTCCCCACTGCTCTTCCAGCACACGCGCCTCTTTCTTCAGGCGTTCCAGTTCCACAAAATACGTACGCGAGCGGTGCTGCGACTGAATCACGGCCAGCGCGCACACCACCAGCAGCAGCGCCAGAACGGCATTCAGGCGGCTCATGCCGCCACCCCTATCACCAGACCACAACATCCGCGGGCAGCGCATCGGCGACCGGCGCCATTCGCCGTGCCGTCGATCCCGCTACGCGGGTCCCTCGCCGGGTAGCTCATGCCGCCCCGCCCACGCGTTCGGCCACCCGCAACACGGCGCTGCGCGCACGCGGATTGGCCGCCACTTCGCTGTCGCTCGCATGCTGCGCGCGGCCCACCAGCTTCAGGCGCCCCGGCTTCAGCATGGCGGCCGGGATCGGTAACCGACGCGGCGCCTGCTCGCCCAACGCTTCGTCGCGCATGAAGCGCTTGACGATGCGATCTTCCAGCGAATGAAAACTGATGACCGCGAGCCGCCCGCCCGGTTGCAACCTGTCCACGCATTGCGGCAGCACGGCACTCAGCTCTTCCAGTTCGCGGTTGAGATAAATCCGTATAGCCTGGAAGCTGCGGGTCGCCGGGTGCTGCCCCGGTTCGCGCTTTTTGACTGTTGCGGCGATGAGGTTCGCCAGCTGCCCGGTGTTGCGGATGGCGCCTTCCTGCCGTGCCGCAACAATCGCGCGCGCAATCGACTTAGCAAACCGCTCTTCCCCGTAGGTGCGGATGACTTCACAAATTTCCCCTTCTGCCGCCGTTGCCAGCCAGTCCGCCGCCGACATTCCGCTTCCCGGATCCATGCGCATGTCGAGCGGCGCATCGAAGCGGAAGCTGAAGCCGCGCGTCGCATCGTCGAGCTGCGGTGACGACACCCCGATATCCAGCAATATTCCATTCACCTGCGTCACGCCCAACTCATCGAGCACCGCACCCAGGCGCGAAAACGCGCGCTGCACCAGCGTCAGCCGCGCATCCTGCAGGGCGCCGCCGGCGCGGACGGCATCCGGATCGCGATCCAGCGCGATCAGCCGGCCGGCCGGCCCCAGCTGCGCCAGAATCAGCCGGCTGTGGCCGCCGCGCCCGAAGGTGGCGTCGACATACATGCCGTCGGGCCTGATCGCCAGTGCCGCCACCGCCTCCTGTGCCAGCACCGGCACATGGGCGGTCTCCATCACAACGTAAAGCCTTCCAGTTCGGGCGGCAGCGCATCGTCGCTGAAGGTCAGCGCCTGGGCCACCTGCGCCTCCCAGCGCGCCTCGTTCCACAATTCCACCTTGCTGCCCTGCCCCACCAGCACGACGTTCTTGTCGAGCTCGGCGAACTTGCGCAGCATCGGCGGCAACAGCACGCGACCCGCGCTATCCATGTCCATGTCGTGCGCATAGCCGACGAGCAATTGCTTGAGACTGCGGGTACGGGGATTGAAATCGGACAGGCCGTTGAGTTTTTTCTCGATCGGCTCCCACTCGGGCAAGGGGTAGAGCAGCAGGCACTGGCCAGGGTCGGCAGTGATCACGACACGCCCCCCGCCATTCACCAGAAGGGCGTCGCGATAGCGTGCCGGCACCACGAGCCGGTTCTTGCTATCCAGACTGACTGTTGCGACCCCCCGAAACATGCGCTCCCCCAATTATTGAATTCAAATTCAGCTGAATCTGGCCGTGTTTGGTCGGGCGCATTCTCCCACAACTTCCCACCAATCACCACTTGGACCCACTATAGGGGATAGTTTTGGGGGGGTCAAGCAAGAAGACACAAAAAAACCCCTATGCCTCAAGGACTTAGGGGTGGTTTTGGGTTGTGGATAAGTTTCTGGAAAAACCGGTGCTTAGCGACTTTTTCTGTCTAGAAATTTAGGTAAAAACGCTAAGTATTTGAAATACATGGAAAGTGGAAAAGCCGATCGATAAGCCGGGTTCTGTCGTGGACAACCATTCCTCTAGGCCGGCCATTGCTGACCGGCTCCAGCCACCTACCCGCAGACTCAGCGAGCCGCTTCATCGCCTGCCTATTTGGTGTTGCTCCGGATGGAGGTTACCGCGTTTCACCGTAACTGAATACGCTCGTCTCTGTGGCCCTATTCCTCGCCTCGCGGCGTCCGGCCGTTAGCCGGCATCCTGCTCTTTGGAGCCCGGACTTTCCTCTCCCACCTGCGTGGCAGCGGTTGTCTGACCGGCTTTTCCACCCGTGATTATAAAGGCAGCTTCGGCATCCGCATGGAAACGGGTCTCGACAAGCTCAATATAAATTTTGTCGATAGGTCCATAAATTCGCCTTGACTGATGGAGTGGATCGTCTAAACCTCATCCATAGCGTTGACGTTGGCACCACTTTTCAAGGACAGACCTCATGAGAAGGCGACTTTATTTCATGCTTCCGGACACCCGCAGCGCGCGCCAGATTCGCGACGAACTCCTGCTCGCCCGCATCGAAGACAGCCACATTCACGTCAAGGCCAAGGACGGCACGTCGCTCGAGGGCATGCACGAAGCCTCGATCCTGCAGACAACCGATTTTGTTCACGGCGCCGAAACCGGCCTGGCCGTGGGGGGCGGCATCGGCATCATCGCCGGGCTGGTGGCCGTGTTTTTCCCGCCCGCCGGCGTCGATCTGCAACTGGTCACCATCCTGCTCACCGCGCTGATCGGCGCCGCATTTGGCGCATGGGTCGCCAGCATGGTCGCCAGCTCAATTCCCAACTCCCGGCTCAAGACCTTCGAGTCGGCCATCGCGGCAGGACATATCCTGATGATGGTGGATGCGCCATCAGGACGAGTCGAGGAAATCAAGAAGCTGATCGCCTCACGGCATCCCGAGGCAATGAACTCGGGCGTCGAACCGACCATTCCGGCTTTCCCGTAACGATCTCCTCCCGCGCAGCGCAATGCTGCGCGCTCCCTTGGAAGCGCTGGCTAGCTTCCACCACGGCAGACTTCCCCTGGTCTGCCGTTTTTATGTCAGCCCACGCGCCAACGTATCGCCTCGCCGGCACGTAGCGGCACCAGGGACGTTTCGCCCAGTTCGAGGCTCGCGGGTACAGTCCAGCTTTCGCGCCAGAGGGTGATGGTGTCGGTGTGGCGCGGCAGGCCGTAGAAATCCGCGCCGTAAAAACCGGCAAAGGCCTCCAGCCTGTCGAGCGCACCGGCGTCCTCGAAGGCTTCGGCATACAGTTCGATCGCGGCGTGCGCGGAATAGATGCCCGCGCAACCGCACGCGGTTTCCTTGGCGCCCACCGCATGCGGCGCGGAATCGGTGCCGAGAAAGAACTTGGGGTTGCCGGAGATCGCCGCCGCCACCAGCGCCTGACGATGCTGCTCGCGCTTCAATACCGGCAGGCAATACAGGTGCGGGCGGATGCCTCCACGAAACATGGCATTGCGGTTGTACAGCAGGTGATGGACCGTGACGGTGGCGGCGACGGTGGCCGGTGCTGCCGCGACGAACTCGGCGGCCTGCCGCGTGGTGATGTGCTCGAGCACGATCTTCAGCCCGGGAAAATCCTTCATCAGCCGCACGAGATGGCGTTCGATGAAGACCGCCTCGCGGTCGAACACATCGACCTCGGAATCGACCACTTCGCCGTGCAGCAGCAGCGGCATGCCGACTTCCTCCATTGCCGCAATTGCCCTGTAGGCCTTGGCGAGATCGGTGACGCCGGAGTCTGAGTTGGTCGTCGCACCGGCGGGGTAATACTTCACCGCATGCACGAAGCCGCTATCCCGCGCGCGGCGGACTTCCTCGGGCGTCGTATTGTNNGGTAGGCTGCCGCGTCGGCCACGTTCACCACCGGCGGTCTCAGGTTGGGCATGGCGATGGCGCGGCCGAACACGCGCGCGGTGTCGGGCAGCACGCTCTGCATCGCGGCGCCGTCGCGAAAATGGATGTGCCAGTCGTCAGGGCGGGTGATCGTGAGGGTGTCGGTCATGCTTCGTCTTGATCTTGCGGCTTCAGTGCCAGCGACATTTTATAGAGTTCAGCCTTGCTGCGCCCGGTGATCTTCGACGCAAGCTTGGCCGCCAGCGTCGGCGGCACCTCACCCAGCAGCACGTCGAGCACCCGCATCGCGTCCGCATCGACCACCGCTGCGGCCGCCGCAGGCGGATGCACGATGACGACGAATTCGCCGCGCACGTGGTTGGGGTCGGACGCCAGCCAGGCCGGTGCGTCGGCAAGCGGCAGCGTGACGATGCTCTCGAAGCGCTTCGTCAGTTCGCGCGCCAGCGTCACCGGCCGCGCACTGTCCAGCACCGCCGCCATGTCGGCGAGCGTCTCCTCGATGCGATGCGGCGCCTCGTAGAACACCAGCGCCACGGGCAGTGCCGCCAGCGCTTGCAGCTGCGCGCGGCGCGCGCCCGATTTGGGCGGCAGGAAGCCATGGAACAGCCACTGCCCGGCTTCGATTCCCGCAGCCGACAGCGCCGCGGTCACCGCCGAGACGCCGGGAATCGGCACCACCCGCTGCCCTGCCGCGCGCACCGCCGCCACCAGCCGCGCACCGGGATCGGACACCGCCGGAGTGCCGGCGTCCGACACATAGGCCACCGCCTCGCCGGCAGCGATCCACCCGACCACCTTGTCGGCGGCTTCGCGTTCGTTATGCTCGCGGATCGACACCATCGGCTTGGAAATATTGAAATGCACCAGCAGCTGCCCCGAAACGCGGGTGTCCTCTGCCGCCACGCGATCCACGCGCTTCAATATGTCGAGCGCACGCAGCGTGATGTCGCCGAGGTTGCCGATGGGTGTGGCAACGACATAAAGCGCAGGCAGCAGCGGGGTAAGATGCGGACTTTCATTCATCCTGGCATTGTCGCAGATGTTCAAGCTTGGCTTCTCAGTTGAACACACTTGAGTGTGCGGCGGACTCGTTGGCTGACAAGGCGCGACGATGCAGCGGGGCCGCCCCCCGCAAAAAGGTGCAAGCAGCCAGATGGCGCGGCGGCTGTGCAATCAGGTGTGTAGCGGCCCACCCAGATGGTGCGCGTATCAAAGTCGATAAAGCTGAAATAAGGTGATCCAAAGGGTGATGAACGATCAACTGAGGAGCCAGTATTGAGTTCCCTGCTCGGCCAAACCGCTGAAGCGCGCGCCGAAGCCTTCCTGAAAACCCGGGGCCTCAAGCTCGTGGCACGCAACTGGCGCTGCCGCTTCGGCGAGATCGACCTCATCATGCAGGATGGCACCGTGCTGATATTCGTCGAAGTACGGTTGCGCAACCACAACGACTTCGGCGGCGCCGCCGCCAGCGTCACGCCAACCAAACAAAAAAAGCTTCTGGCCGCCGCGCGCCAGTACCTCTCCACGCTGAAAACGCTGCCGCCCTGCCGCTTCGACGTGGTCGCACTCAGCAGCAACGCCCCGCCCGAGTGGATCAAGAATGCATTCGACGATGTGGGATAATCCCGGCCTATCATGCCCTTACTCGACAGAATTACCGGCCACTTCCAGGACTCGGCCCAGATCCATTTGAATGCAGCCGATGTCCTTGCCCCGGCGATTGAACAGGCAGCACGCCACATGGTGCACTGCCTGGCGCAGGGCGGCAAAATACTCGCCTGCGGCAACGGCGGATCGGCAGCGGATGCACAGCATTTCGCGTCCAAGATGATCAACCGCTTCGAGCAGGAACGCCCCGGTCTGGCGGCGATCACGCTGACGGCCGACACGTCCACCCTGACCTCGATCGCCAACGATTACGCCTATGACCAGGTGTTTGCGCGTCAGGTGAAGGCGCTTGGCCAGCCAGGCGACATCCTGCTGGCGATTTCCACCAGCGGAAATTCGCACAACGTGCTGCACGCCGTGTCTGCCGCGCACTCGCGCAGCATGCCGGTGATCGCACTGACCGGACGCAGCGGCGGCGGTCTGGCGGAACAAATGCAGGATGACGACGTCTTCCTGTGCGTGCCTGCCGAATCCACGGCACGCATTCAGGAAGTCCATCTGCTGATCATCCATTGCCTGTGCGATGCGGTGGACAGCGTTTTATTAGGAGTCGAGGAATGAACAAACTGATCACTATCGCGCTGGTGGGTGTAGCGCTATCGCAATTGCACGGTTGCGCCGCAGTCGTCGTGGGCGGTGCCGCCACCGGTGCGGCGGNNCCGCCGCACCGCGGGCGTATTCGTCGGCGACCAGGAAATCGAATTGCGCGCGATGACCCGTCTGCGCGAAGCCCTGCCGGAAAAAACAGGAAAGATCTCCGTGACCAGCTACAACCGGCAGGTGCTGCTCACCGGCCAGGTGCCGGACGAGTCGACCCGCGCGCGCGCCACCGACGTCGTCAAGGGCGTGCCCGACGTGCGCATGGTATTCAACGAACTCAGCGTCTCGGGCGTGACCTCGCTCACGTCCCGGGCCAACGACACCACCATCACCGGCAACGTCAAGACCCGCCTGTTGCGCGACGATCGCGTGCCCGGCACCCAGATCAAGGTGGTGACCGAAGCTGGCGTGGTCTACCTGATGGGACTGGTGACGCAGGCTGAAGCCGGGATCGCCACCGAAATCGCACGCACCACGTCGGGCGTGACCAAGGTTGTCACCCTGTTCGAAACCGTCAAGTGATGCCGAATCGCGCCATCGAATGCAATCGCTCATGATCGGCTGCTGCCCATGATCTATCGCGACCTGCGCGACTTCATCGCGCAACTCGAAAAAATGGGCGAGCTGAAACGCATCGCCGTCGAAGTCGACCCCAAGCTGGAAATGACCGAAATCGCCGACCGCGTGCTGCGTGCCGGCGGTCCGGCGCTGCTGTTCGAAAACCCCAAGGGCCACGCCATCCCGGTACTGGCGAACCTGTTCGGCACCGTCAAGCGCGTGGCATTGGGCATGGGCGAGGACGACCCGNNAGTCGGCAAGCTGCTGGCCTACCTGAAGGAGCCAGAACCGCCGAAAGGCCTGCGCGACGCCTGGGACAAGTGGCCGGTGCTCAAGCAGGTATTGAACATGGCGCCCAAGGAAGCGAAAAGCGCGCCCTGCCAGGAAATCGTGTGGGAGGGTGCCGACGTGGATTTGTCGCGTCTGCCGATCCAGCACTGCTGGCCGGGAGACATCGCGCCGCTGATCACCTGGGGACTCACTGTCACCAAGGGGCCGCACAAGAAACGGCAGAACCTCGGCATCTACCGCCAGCAAGTGATCGCGCCTAACAAGCTCATCATGCGCTGGCTCGCCCATCGTGGCGGCGCGCTGGATTTTCGCGAGCATCAGCTGGCGCATCCGGGCGAGCCGTTTCCCGTCGCGGTCGCCTTGGGCGCCGACCCGGCGACCATCCTTGGCGCAGTCACCCCGGTGCCGGATTCGCTCTCCGAATACCAGTTCGCCGGCTTGCTGCGCGGCGCCAAGACCGAAGTGGTGAAATGTCTCGGCAATGACCTGCAGGTGCCTGCCTCCGCCGAAATCGTGCTGGAGGGCGTGATCCACCCCGGTGAGACCGCGCTCGAAGG
>DONB01000066.1 GCA_003510325.1 Thiobacillus sp.
TACCGAAGAAGGGCGCCACCCTGCACCCGCACGCGGCCGAAGTCAGCGCCGCCGCCCGCCCCCCCAGCGCGGATGTCGGTTCGATCATGCGCGTGTTCACCGACCCGAACACGCCGATCCCCGAAGTTCACCTGCTGTCGAACGGCCGCTACCACGTCATGGCGACCCATGCCGGTGGCAGCACCAGCCGCTGGCGCGACCTCGCCATCACCCGCTGGCGCGAGGACGTCACCTCCGATGGCTGGGGCACCTTCATCTACCTGCGCGACCGCGACAACGGAAAATACTGGTCGACCGCGCACCAGCCGACCCTGCGCCGTGCCGATCACTACGAAGCGATCTTCGTGCAGGCGCGCGCCGAATACCGCCGGCGCGACCACGCGATNNGCACACCGAGATCAGCGTGTCCCCGGAAGACGACGTCGAGATCCGTCGCGTCACGCTCACCAACCAGTCGTCGCGGCGCCGTCACATCGAGGTGACGAGCTACGCCGAAGTGGTGCTGGCGCCGCTGAACGCCGACCTGGCGCATCGCTCGTTCAGCAATCTGTTCGTACAGACCGAAATCCTGCCCGGGCAGCAAGCGATCCTCTGCACCCGCCGTCCCCGCACGCCGGGCGAGCAGGTGCCCTGGATGTTCCACCTGCTGGCCGCACCGGGCGCGGCGGTCGACGACCCGTCCTATGAGACCGATCGCACCCGCTTCATCGGGCGGGGCCGCACGGCGGCCAATCCGGTGGTGATGGACAGCGGCGCCCCCCTGTCGACCCTCTCGAACACGCAGGGTTCGGTGCTCGACCCCATCGTGGCGATCCGTCGCACCCTGACCCTGTCCCCCGATGAATCGGCGAGCGTGCAGATCATTTCCGGCGTTGCGGACACGCGCGAGGCCGCACTGGCCCTGCTCGAGAAATACTGCGACCGCCACTTCGTCGAGCGCGCGTTCGAGATGGCCTGGTTCCAGAGCCAGGAGGTGCTGCGCCACCTCAACGCGACAGAAGCCGATGCCCAGATCTTCGGCCGCCTGGCCAACTCCGTCATTTACGGCAATGCCCTGCGCCGTGCGGCGCCGGGCATCATTGCCCGCAACCAGCTGGGGCAGTCCGGGCTGTGGCGCTTCGCCATCTCGGGCGATCTGCCCATCGTCCTGCTCCATATCGGCGATATCAACCGCATCGACCTGGTCAAGCAGGTGCTGCAGGCGCACGCCTATTGGCGCATGAAGGGCCTGGCCTCCGACCTGGTGATCGTGAACGAGGACTTCTCGGGCTACCGCGCGGTGCTGCATGACCTGATCATGGGGCTGATCCATGCGGGTCCCGAAGCGCAAGTGATCGACAAACCGGGCGGCGTCTTCGTGCGGCGTGCCGAAGAGCTTTCCGAAGACGAGCGGGTACTGCTGCAGACGGTCGCCCGCATCGTCTTCAGCGACACGGCCGAGACCCTGATCGAGCAGGTAGAGCGCCGCGTGTCTGCGGAGCGGGCGTCGGACCGCCTGGAACCCGCGCTGCAGGCGCTCGTCGAGCCGGCGTATCCGCTGGCGGCGCGCGAGCGCATTTTCAGCAACGGCCTCGGTGGCTTCACGCCCGACGGGCACGAATACGTCGTCACCCTCGAACCCGGCCAGACCACGCCGGCGCCATGGGTCAACGTGATCGCCAGCCCGCACATCGGCACGGTCGTCAGCGAGAGCGGCAGCGCCTACACCTGGGCGGAAAACGCGCACGAATTCCGGCTGACCACCTGGCACAACGACCCGCTCTCCGATACTAGCGGCGAGGCGCTCTACATCCGCGACGAGGAAACGGGGGCATTCTGGTCGCCGACACCCTTGCCTGCTCGCGGCAAGTCGGGATATGTATGCCGGCACGGCTTCGGCTACAGCGTGTTCGAGCACTACGAGGCCGGCATCGCCTCGGAGCTGTACACCTACGTCGCCATGGACGCGCCTGTGAAGTTCGTCGTGGTCAAGCTGCACAATCAGTCGAAGCGCGCGCGCAGCCTGTCCCTGACCGGCTATTGGGAACTCGTGCTCGGCGAGTGGCGGCATGCCAACCTGATGCACATCGTCACCGAATCGGATCTGCAAACCGGGGCGCTGTTTGCCCACAATGCCTACGGCCGCGAATGCGCCAACCGGGTGGTGTTTGCCCACGTCAGCGAGCGCGAGCGGTCGATAAGCGGAAACCGGACCGAGTTCATCGGCCGCAACGGCTCGNNCGCTGGCCAGCCCGGCGGCGATGCGCCGCAAGCGCCTGTCGGGCCGGACCGGAGCCGGCATGGATCCGTGCGCCGCGATCCAGGCCCGGGTCGAACTCGCCGCCGGCCAGGAACGCGAAATCGTGTTCGTCTTCGGCGCGGCCCGCAATGCCGACGAAGCGCGCCATTTCATCCAGCGCTTCGGCGGGCGGGCAAGCGCCCGGCAGGCGCTGGAAACGGTGTGGGAACACTGGAACCGCACCCTGGGCACGGTGAATGTGGACACGCCGGACCCTGCGCTGAACGTGCTGGCCAACGGCTGGCTCGTTTATCAGACCCTGTCCTGCAGGCTGTGGGGGCGCAGCGGCTATTACCAGTCCGGCGGCGCCTACGGCTTCCGCGATCAATTGCAGGACACCATGGCGCTGATCCACGCGACACCGTGGCTTGCCCGCGAGCAGCTGATCCGGCACGCCGGGCGCCAGTTTCTCAAGGGCGACGTGCAGCACTGGTGGCACCCGCCCAATGGCCAGGGCGTGCGCACCCATTTTTCCGACGACTACCTGTGGCTGCCCTATGCCGCCTGCCGCTATGTACGGGCGACGGGCGACNNGAGCTGTATGCGGAAGAGGAGGCCTACTACGACCAGCCGCAACGCTCGCCCGAAGCGGCCAGCCTGTACGAGCACTGCGTGCGTGCCCTCAAGCACGGCCTGCGCTTCGGCGCCCACCAATTGCCGCTGATGGGCTGCGGCGACTGGAATGACGGCATGAACCTCGTCGGCAAGGATGGCCGCGGCGAGAGCGTGTGGCTGGCGTGGTTCCTGGTCGAGAATCTCGAACTGTTTGCCGGCCTGGCGAGCGACCGCAACGATCAGGAATTTGCCGGGTTGTGCAGCGCCCAGGCGGCCCAGCTGCGCAGCAACATCGAGACCCAGGCCTGGGATGGCGCCTGGTACCGGCGCGCCTATTTCGACGACGGCACCCCCCTGGGCTCGTCCAGCAACGACGAATGCCAGATCGATTCGATCAGCCAGAGCTGGGCGGTCATCTCGAAAGGCGGCGATCCGGTGAGGGCTCGCCAGGCGATGGCGGCGGTGGACCAGCGCCTGGTGCGACGCGACAAGCAGATCATCCAACTGCTCGACCCGCCCTTCGACAAATCAGACCTGGAGCCCGGCTACATCAAGGGCTACATCCCCGGCGTGCGCGAAAACGGCGGCCAGTACACCCATGCCGCGATCTGGACCACGATGGCGTTTGCCATGATGGGCGACACCGAGCGCGCGTGGGAATTCTTCGCCCTGCTCAATCCCGTCCATCACGGCAGCACGCCCGAGGCGATCGAGCGCTACAAGGTCGAGCCCTACGTCATGTGTGCGGACATCTATGGCGTGTCGCCGCACACTGGCCGCGGCGGCTGGACCTGGTATACCGGCGCGGCCGGCTGGATGTACCGGCTGACCGTGGAAACCCTGCTCGGCCTGCAGCTGGAAGTGGACCATCTGCGCATTGCGCCGTGCATCCCGGCCGACTGGGAGACCTACAAAATCCATTACCGCTATCGCGAGACGGTCTACCACATCACGGTCCGCCGTGCCGGCGAGCCAACCGGGCAGGCGACCCGCGTGACGGTAGATGGCGTCGAACAGCACGACGCGCGCATTCCGCTGATCGACGACCGCAAGGAACACAACGTTGCGGTGGATTTGGGCTGAAGGCACATTGGTATCGAACTTCGCAGTGAGTTCGCAGGTCTTTGAATGTCTATGGCCTGAAGTTAAGGGTCGGCGAACAACGGCTTCAACTGGTTTGTGCAATCGCGCGAGCAGACCGAATGTTTTATCGAGGAGGACACATGCTGGTAACGTTTACGACAGATGCCTATGCCGACATCACCATGTTCGGGGATGTCGCGCTGGCCATGCTGAAAATGATGGGGCACAGCGCAACCGTGCCCGGCGCCATCCTGGCGGAAGATGTTCCTGCGGCCCTGAGCCGGTTGAAAGCCGCAATCGATGCGGAAGAAGCTTCGCCTCCCGTTGAGGACAAGGATGCGGATGAGCCGGTGGTGAGCATGGCACACCGGGCGCTTCCGCTCATCAATCTTCTTGCTGCAGCAGCAAAGTCGGAATCCAACGTCATGTGGAAATAACGGCCCGTCCATAAGTGTGGAGCCCGCTTGTCCAGCCAGGGGCGCCCCGACATGGGGAACCATACGAGTCCGCGACGGATCTACCGGAGGCTCCGCTTCAACGAAGCGCCACGATACATATCAGAAGACATCGATCGATGAATCACAGTTTCCGGGAATCCCATTGGCCTGCCTGACACGGTCATTGTTCGTCTGGATGGCGTTGTTCGGCGCAGGGCCGTCCTTTGCCTCCGTTCCGGACATGTATTCCTCCGCCTCGCTCCACGCCAAATACGCGTCCCTGGGCGAGCGACTTCATCACAACCCGTTCCGGCGAGCGCTTTCGCTCGATTCCTCCGAGTCGCCCACCGACCTGAAAGGCGACATCTACGCCCTGGTCGATTACCCGCTGGCGACCATCAGTGCGGCGCTCAAAGGTCCGGAGGACTGGTGTGAGGTGCTGATCCTGCATGTCAATACCAAGCAATGCCTGGCCACAACCGACAAATCACGCACGGCCCTGACGGTTCACATCGGCAAGAAAACCCCTCAGTCCCTCGAGGATGCCTATCCGATCGAATTTTCCTATCGCATCGCCACGGCGACAGCGAACTATCTGGAAATCCAGCTCAACGCGCAGGAAGGGCCCCTGAGCACCCGCAACTACCGCATCCGGCTGCGGGCGGTGCCGGTAGACGGTGGACGGACCTTTATGCATCTCACCTATTCGTATGACTACGGAATGGCCGGGCGACTTGCGATGAAGACCTACCTCGCCACCCTCGGTAGCGACAAGATAGGATTCACCCAGACCGGCAAACAATCCAGCGGCCAGCCCGAATTCATCGGCGGCATGCGTGGCGTGGTGGAGCGCAACACCATGCGCTATTACCTCGCCATCGATGCCTATCTTGGGACATTAGCCACCCCGCCGTCTGTCCGGCTCCAGAAACGCCTGCACAGCTGGTTCACTGCCACCGAGCAATATCCTCGCCAGTTGCGCGAAGTCAGCCGAACCGCCTATATGGATATGAAACGAAGCGAATATCTGCGTCAACAGGCCATGCAATAGCGTGACCTCCATGAATCAATATCGGGCTCGCTGACCGGCTTGAGAGGACCCCCATGAAACCAGGCAAGCATCTCTCGATGATTCGCAACTTTCATCTCGCGGACTGGTTCACCCTGGGAAATGCCGCCTGCGGCGTCGGTGCGCTGTTTGCCGTGATGAGCCATGTGCAGAGCCGGGACGTTCAGCCCCTGTTGTTTGCCTGCGCACTGATTCTGCTGGCGTTTGTATTCGATGTATTCGATGGCCGCGTTGCGCGCTGGCGTCAGAAAACCTCATTGCTCGGGCGGGAGCTGGATTCGCTGGCCGACGTGATTTCGTTTGGCGTTGCGCCGGCGATCATCGCCTTTGGCGCCGGGATGGACGGACTCTGGGACCGGGTGATTCTGATCTATTTCGTTGCATGCGGCGTGAGCCGCCTTGCCCGCTACAACGTTACCGCGGAGACCCTGGCGCAGGGCAGCGACAAGGTAAAGTACTTCGAAGGCACGCCGATCCCCAGTTCGCTGCTACTGGTCGTCGTCATCGCCATTGCTGCGGTGACGGTGCAATCGGCGACGCGCTCTGGTTCGGGACGATTCAAATGGGTCCTGGGCAACTCCATCCGCTGGTGCTGATGTTCGCGGTTTCCGGCTCGCTGATGATCAGCCGGACACTGCACATTCCGAAACTCTGAGAGCGGCGACGATGGCCGCGGCTGTTGCGAAGGCAGGTGTTCACAGCCTCAGCGCCAGACGCCCCGTCACAACCGTCCAAGCAACAGCAGCGCGATGATGACGATCGCGATCAAACCCAATCCGCCGCTGGGACCATAGCCCCAGTTCTTGCTATGCGGCCAGGCTGGAATAGCGCCGATCAGCATCAAGACCAGAACAATCAACAATATGGTTCCCAGCATGATGCTCTCCTCGAACGGTTGAGTGGATTCAGTTCGACGGCGCGGCAGCTTCGGCCGGCACCACGATCACCGTGGCGCCATCGCCGGGCTGGCCCGTCTCGCCCTGGATCCCTTCGTTGCCCTGGAATCCCGTTGCACCCTGGCTGCCGGTCTCGCCCTGCGGGCCCGCAGGGCCAGGAACCGCGACGGGCGCTGCAGGCACGGTGACGACGGTCGGTCTGTCGCAAGCGGCCAGGCTGAGTGTGGCGAGCAGTGCAGAAATCAGTAGCGTATGGTTCATGGTCTATCCTTTGAAAGTGGGAAATCGTGGCGCGGATGGCCTCGAACCGTCCGCAATCAGACCGGCTCGACGTGGTGATGTCGCACCCGGTAGACCGACAGCGTAGGTGAATGCCGCGCACCGTTCGGTGCGTTGTCGCACATAGAGACCAATCATGACGGCGAATGACCGATATGCCTGCGTGCGCTAGCGTACAGATTGAGATACGGCCCGCACGTAGTCTTGTCGCAAGCCGTTACGCAGGCCCGCACCCTACCTCGGCACAGACAGCTGTGCGGCACGAATGCCTTTCCCCGTGGCGATCCCGTTCTGCGGCCCCCCATATGCATCAAGCACGACATTACCCACTGGAGCCTCAACATGAAACGTTTACTCTTTGCAGCCGTCCTGGCCGCCGCCACCTCGTTCCCGGCACTCGCGGCCGATGTCGGGGTGTCCGTCAGCATCGGCCAGCCCGGCTTCTATGGCCGGATCGATATCGGCGGCTATCCGCCGCCACGCATCCTCTATCGGGAACCGCGCGTCATGTATCGGGCCGCGATGAACCGCCAGCCTATCTACATGAACGTGCCCCCGGGCCACGCAAGGAAATGGCGCAAACACTGCCGCGAGTACAACGCCTGCGGCGAGCGCGTCTACTTTGTGCAGAACACCTGGTATGAACGCGAATACATTCCGCATTACCAGAAACAACATGGCGATCGCCGGGATGACCGACGCGACGATCACAAGAACGATCGTCGCGACAAACAGGGCGACCGCCACGGCAACGATCACGGCCAGGGCCATGGCCGCTGACCCAAAGTGACTCCCCCGACCCCACCCTGCATGCGAGGCGGTAGCATGGGCCTATCCCTATGAACGTCAGTCCGACCACGGTTCTTCTCATCGAAGACGACCCCGCCGATGCCGCGCTGATCCAGGCGGCTCTGGGAGGCGCGGAAAACGGCCTGTTTCGTGTCGAATGGGTCACGCGGCTCGCCGATGCGCTCGAACGTCTGGGTCGGGAGACGTTCGAAGTGGTCCTGCTTGATCTGTCGCTGCCCGACGGCCCGGGCCTCGACGCGTTCGACCAGGTTTTCCTGGCTGCGCCAAACGCACTCATCCTGGTCCTCAGCGGACTGACGGATGAAGAAACCGCACGCCAGGCGGTGGAACGCGGCGCCCATGACTATTTTGCCAAAGGCCACGTCGACGCCCACTGGCTGCCACGCGCGCTGCGCTATGTCATCGAACGCAAGGCATCCCGGGGGGCGCTGCAGAGCAGCGAGGCACGCTTCCGCGCGATGAGCGATGCCTCCCCGCTGGGAATTTTTGTCTCCGATGCCGAGGGAAGTTGCGTCTATACCAACGCGGCTTATCACACGATATCGGGGCTGACCCTGGAGCAGACGCTGGGCACCAACTGGAGCATGGCGATCCACCCGGAGGATCGTGAGCGTGTCTTGGCCGAGTGGCACGTCGCAGCGCGCGGACAGGCACCGTTCCAGACGGAAATCCGCTTCCTGCAGAAAGACGAGAGCATCGTCTGGACACGCGTCAACAGCGCCGCCATGCTCGACGGCAAGACTTCGTTCGGTCTGGTGCAGACGGTCGAGGACATCACCGAGCGCAAGGCTGCGGAGTTCACGTTGCGGATCGCGGAAGAGGCCCTGTTCGCGGAAAAAGAGCGCGCCCAGGTCACGCTCAATTCCATCGGCGACGCCGTGCTGACCACCGATCTCCTCGGCCGGGTGACGTATCTGAACCAGGTGGCGGAGACGATGACCGGCTGGTCTTGCGAGGAGGCGCTGGGCCGGCCGATTGCCGAGGTATTCAATATCCTCGACGGCGCCACGCGCGAGGCTGCCGCGAATCCGATGCTGCGCGCCATCGAGGATGACAGGACGGTGGGGCTGGCCACGAACAGCGTGCTGGTCCGCCGCGACGGCTCTGAGTCGGCGATCGAGGATTCCGCCGCGCCGATCCACAACCGCGACGGCCAGGCCACCGGCGCGGTGATCGTCTTCCACGACGTCAGCGAATCGCGTGCCATGGCGCTGGAAATGGCCCATCTGGCCCAGCACGACTTTCTCACCGGCCTGCCCAACCGGATGCTGCTGACCGAGCGCTTCTCTCACGCGATCGGGTTGGCCCGGCGGCACAAGAAGCAGGTCGGGCTGCTGTTCCTCGACCTCGATCGTTTCAAGCACATCAATGACTCGCTGGGGCATGCGGTCGGCGACCGGCTGCTGCAGTCGGTTTCGAACCGACTGGTCGAGTGTGTGCGCGCCACCGACACGGTATGCCGCCAGGGCGGTGACGAGTTCGTGATCCTGTTGGCCGAAATCGAGCAGCCGCAGGACGCCGCCCATGTTGCGGAAACCCTGCGCGCCGCGCTCTCCATNNCAGCGTCTTTCCGGACGACGGCGACAACGTGGATATCCTGATGCAGAACGCGGACACCGCGATGTATCACGCCAAGGCAAACGGTCGCGACACCTACCGGTTTTTCAAGGCCGAGATGAACGCCCGCGCGGTGCGCCGGCAGGCCGTCGAGGGCGGCCTGCGCCGCGCCCTGAAACAGGAGGAGTTTCTGCTGCATTATCAGCCGAAGATCGATCTTGTTTCTGGCGCAATCATCGGCGCCGAAGCGCTGATTCGCTGGCAGGACCCGGTGCTCGGACTCGTCAAACCGGACCAGTTCGTGCCGATCGCGGAAGAAAACGGCCTCATCGTTCCCATCGGCCAGTGGGTGCTGCGCGAGGCCTGCCGGCAGGTTCAGTCCTGGATCGATGCCGGCCTGCACGCCGTACCCGTGTCGGTCAACATTTCCGCGGCGGAATTCAGACATGAAGGCTTTGTGGATGACGTTGCCTTGATCCTGGCGGAGACGGGGCTGACACCGCGCTACCTCGAGCTGGAACTGACCGAGAGCATCCTGATGCACGACGCCGAGTCGTCAGTGTCGATGCTCGAGTCTTTCAAGAACATGGGGGTACAGCTTGCCATCGATGATTTCGGCACGGGCTATTCGAGCCTGAGCTATCTGAAGCGTTTCCCGATCGACACCCTGAAGATCGACCAGTCGTTCGTGCGCGACATCGCTACCGATGCCGACGATGCGACCATCGTGACCGCAGTGATCGGCATGGGTAAAAACCTCAAGCAGCGTGTCATTGCAGAGGGCGTGGAAACGCACGCACAGCTTGCATTCCTGCAAGCCCGGCAGTGCGACGAGGGGCAAGGCTTCCATTTCAGCCACCCCGTGTCCGCCGAGGATTTTGGCCGCTTGCTCAGCCCTGGAAATGACAAACGGCCACAGTTGTGGCCGGGATGAGCAATGCAGGAAAGGCAGGAAAGCCTGCGGCGCGGCCCTGCAAATCATGGGCTCGCGCCGCGGCTGACGCCACGGCTTTGTTGGACATCTACCGTGGAACGATGTTGCCCTTGTCGTCGGAGAGGATGATTTCCACGCGTCGATTCATTTGACGGCCGGCGGCATTGTTGTTGCTGGCAACCGGATAGGCTTCGGCATAGCCGCGTGTTTCAATGCGGTCTCCGCCAATACCCATGTCGACCAAAGCCGACCGAACGGCATCGGCGCGTCGTTCAGAGAGCGGCTGATTGATACTGCGACTGCCGGTGCTGTCAGTGTGGCCTTCGATCAACACCTTGCGCTGCGGGTATTGATTGAGGAAATCAGCCAGCTTTTGCACGTTGCGCACACCACCCGCCGACAGCTGCGCCTTGTTGACAGCGAACAGCACGTCGCCCAGCGTGATCACCATCCCGCGCGGCGTTTGCTTGGCATCCAGTTCCTTGAGCTGCTGTTCCTGCTGCGCAATGAGCGCCTGATCACGCTCCGCCTGGGCCCGGGCGGCTTCCAATGCCGCAGCTTGCTGATCGGCCGCTTGCTGCGCGGCCGCTGCCTGCTGCCTGGCGGTTTCAGCTTCGGCCAGTCTCGCTGCAATGAGGGCTTCATCACGTTGAGCCTGGGCGCTGGCGGCGGCCAATGCGGCAGCCTGCTCATCGGCGGTTTTCTGCGCGATCGCCGCCTGCTGCCTAGCCGCGTCAAGTTCAGCCTGTCTCGCTGCTATGAGCGCCCGGTCGCGCTCCGCCTGCTCCTTGGCGGACTGTTGCGCGATTGACGCCTGCCGTCTGGCTGCCTCGGCTTCCGCCGTCCTCGCTGCCAGGCGGACCTGGTCGCGTTGAGCGGTAGCGTTGGCAATCGACTGCTCTGCCGCTTTCCGCCTCGCGGTTTCCTGTGCGATCGCCACTTGTTGCTTGGCCACATAGGCCAGTTGATTGACCTCGGCATCTTCACCTTTGCCCAATGCGGCATTCGCTTTTTTCAGCGTCTCGCCCGCTCGCTGCAACTCAACCGGCGCCAGATTCACCACCTGGGGGTTGGTTTGTGCACTGTTGTACAGGCCGCGCGCTTCATCGAGCGCCGTGCTTTTCGGAGGGACGGTGCTGCAGCCGGCGAGAATTCCGGCAGCGAGCAGGCTTAGGGAAACGTATCGATTGGTTTTCATGATGAGCTCCATTGATGATTATTTGGATAGACGTTCGATTTCCTGGCGCAGCACGCGAATGTCTTCCTGCAGTGCGTCTGCCGCTTTTTGCGCCTTGGCTGAACGCGCCATCTCGGCCGACAGCTTGGCGTCAACCTCTGCCTGTTCTGCCAGCCGCAAAGCGAGCTCATAATCCTTCGCTGCCATCGCCCGCTCGGCAGCTTCCAGCTTCTCCGACGCAGACCTGAACTGCACGGGCGCATACTGATTGCCTCCGGCGCTCATCGCATTGCTCACTGCCGCCCTGGAAACGGCCATCTGCTCGGTCGGCGCCGAAGTGCTTGCGCAACCCGCCATCAACACGCCAGCAACGACGGCCACGCCGGCCATTTGCATTACTTGTTTCGACTTGAGGAGATAAGTGTCTTTCATCATTTTTCACCCAGTAAGTTAGACATCGAATATCGAAGACACGCATTGCAATGGCCATTCGATGCGATTGCAATGGCGTTCCGGTCAGCAAGAAACACTGGGGAATCCTGGAGGGTTTCCCGTCTGGTTGGCCTCGAACATGCTTCCTTCGAGGCATCACGATATGCCGCAAACATGGGGCCGTCTGTGCGACATCGCACACAACCGGCTTTTGGTATAGCACATCGATTTCCGCTTCAAGCGCCGCCGCAGAGGCAGCCGCCGGTTGTTTCTCCTGCCGCTCCAGGCAAGTCGCTTCTTCATCGGCAACCTGGCGGAAGAAGGCTTTTCATATTCCTCCGCGGCGCGGCACGATCACGCGTCCTCTGCCCTTCAACGCAAACGGTCAACCCACGCACGCGTTATGTGCGCCACCGTACCGACTGCCCCCACCCGCGTCGCTATGCTTCGACGGAAGTTCGGACACGACCGAAGAACACGGCCCATTGGGCGCCATGCTCGACGGATTGTCGACAGGACCCCGATTCAAGTCGTCCCTGTTTCATTTACATCTGGAGTCAACCATGAATACATTCAGCAAAACACTTTCCGCAGCCCTGCTCGCCGTTGCGCTGGTGTCCGTCGTCGGATGCGCATCGACCTCGCAGCAGGAGGGAACCGGCGAATATGTCGACGATGCGGTCATCACCACCAAGGTGAAGGCAGCGATCTTCAACGAACCGACCCTGAAATCGACCGAGATCAATGTCGAGACCTTCAAGGGCGTGGTCCAGCTGAGCGGCTTCGTCAACTCCCAGGCCGACATCAGCAAGGCCGTCAGCCTTGCACGCAGCGTGCAGGGCGTGACCGGCGTCAAGAACGACATGCGCCTGAAATAAGCAACTGATCGCAAGCCGCTGCCGGACATCCTGTCCGACAGCGGCTTTTCAATCTGGACACGCCATTTGCAATGAGTTCAGGACTGTCTAGATTTAAGGAGTGACTGCAATTGTCATTCGAATACGCAATTCCCTGTATCGAGAGGAAAAACATCCATGAGCACTAAAAATCTATCGACCGAAACCGAATCGGCTGACGTGACAAAAGAGCAACTGATCAATGATTTCAAGGTGGTGGTCGCCGACGCGGAAGCGCTGCTGAAAGCCACGGCCGGCCAAGGCGGCGAAACCATGGCTGCGGCACGTGCGAAGATCCTGGAGTCGCTCACAGCAGCAAAAGAGAAAATGAGCGACGCCGAGCACGCCCTGGTCGCTCGGACCAAGGCGGCAGCGAAGGCCACCGATGAATATGTCCACGTTCATCCATGGCAGTCCATTGGCATCGCTGCAAGCATAGGCGTGGTGATCGGCCTGCTGATCGGGCGTCGTTAACCCGGCGATGGCTGAGGAGTCGCGCGCTGCAACGGGGGGGCTGTTCGACTCCCTGAAAACGCTTTCGGTGAGCCTGGTCGGCATCATCCATACCCGGCTCGAGCTGTTGTCCACCGACATTGCCGAAGAGCGCGAGCACCTGATCACATTGCTGGTGCTGGTGCTGCTTGCCCTGTTCTGCCTGGGCGTGGGCGTGGTGCTTCTGGCGATGCTGATTGTGGTTGCCTTCTGGGAATCCCACCGGCTTCTGGCGCTGGGTGGGGTGACCGGTTTCTTTCTGCTGGCAGCCGCCGGAATGGCGTGGCTCGCTTTGCGCAAGACCCGGACCCGGCCGCGACTGTTTGCAGCGAGCCTGGCCGAACTCTCCAAAGACCGGCAGCACCTCACCTCCGGACCATGAACAAGAAATTAGACCGTCTGGCAGAACGTCGCAGCCTGCTGATTGCGCAGGCCGAGGCCCAGCGCACTGCGCTGGCGCACAACCTGGTGCCATGGCGTGCGCGCCTGGCGCTGGCCGACCGGGGAATCGCGGCGGTGCGCTATGTCAGAAGCCGCCCGGGCTTACTGCTGGCAGCCACACTGTTGGTGGCAGCCTTGCGCCCGCGGCGCGTCGGTACATGGCTGCAACGCGGCTGGCTGGCATGGCAGATCAGGCGCAGACTGTTCAGGAGTTGAACGGCCGCCTCAGGCCGCCGCATACCCGAGCACGGCGAAGTAATGACAGGCGGTGCCTGCCATGACAAACAGATGCCAGATGAAATGACCGTATCGCAGGCGCGAATCCAGCGCAAAGAAAACCACCCCCAGCGTGTAAGCCAGGCCGCCGGCGACCAGCCATAGCAGGCCGGTTGCAGACACGCGTTCAGACAGGGGCTGGGCGGCGATCACGATCAGCCAGCCCATCAGCAGATACAGGCTGGTGGTGAGGATGGGATGGGTCAGCCGGTTCAACGCCTTCAGCGTCACGCCGGCCACGGCAATGCCCCAGACCAGCCCGAGCAGCGTCCAGCCCCAGGCGCCGTTCAGCACGCCCAGGGTAAAGGGGGTGTACGTTCCGGCGATGAGAAGAAAGATCGCCGAGTGTTCGATGAGCCGGAACACCCGCTTGGCGTGGCCGATCGGCAGCGCGTGATACAGGGTTGANNCGGCATCGCCCTGCCGCACCGCATGCAGGACGAGATACGGGGCTGCCACAAGCGACGCAATCAGTCCAAGCCCGTGACTCAGGCTGTTTGCGATTTCTTCCTGGCGCGATTGCGCGCGTCTGGATGCAGCATGTGACTGACTCACGACCTCTGCTCCAACGGCCTAGATCCGGGCCCTGTAGATCACCGACCCGCAGGGCACCCGGGATCCATCCCTCCAACCGCCTGATAGCACCGTTGGCGGGCGCTCAAATCATTCCGCAAAAAACATGCGCGACACCGGCCGGACGGCGATACCGAGCCAGGCTCGACCGCAGCCGGTGACACAACCTGGCTTCTGCCACGCTTCGCGGATCACGAAACCGTGACCTGCATCTCCGTCATCTCCGCTGCTGATCCCGGTCCTGCCGCTGATCCTGACGCTGATCGCCACCCCGGCCGCGCTGCTGACCCTGGTCCCGTTTCTCATAGCGCTCCTGATACTGCTTTTGCACGACCGGATCACGCGGCTGATAGCGGTAACGCTCCTGGTTGATCTCGCGCTGCCGCTCCATCTGCCGGGGATACTCATCCCTCGAATACTGCCTCTGGTAGGAGGGCAGCGGGGCAGGCGCAGGGGCCGCGCGACGGTCCCCCTTGTCCCAGCCGCTTCGGTTTTGTTCCCAGTTGTGGCCCCAGTGATCATCCCAACGGGGCGGCGTGTTGGGTTGCCATGAGCGGAAATACGAAGGCGGCTGGCGGTAATAGCGCACGGGAACCCTCAGGATGTACACCGGCACGGCATACGGCTCGACAAACCACCAGGGCCCGTTGTACCAGGAACTCGCGTACCAGTTGTCCGCATGGAATACCCAGTACAACCCGTCGTAGAAAAAGAAGTTCGCTTGCAGCCCGGGCGCGTAGTAGACCGGGTGACCTGGCACGCGGACGAGACGCGGGTAGGACGGCACGTTGATCCCGATGCTGACGTGCGGGGTTCCGATCGCGATGCTCACCTGGGCGGCAGACGCGGCCAGCGGGGACATCAGCACCCCCATCACCAGG
>DONB01000194.1 GCA_003510325.1 Thiobacillus sp.
CATCGCCAGCCCTTGCCGTTCCTTGGGAAACCAGCGGGCGCAATAGGCGATGCCGACCGTGAACGAGCCGCCCGCCATGCCGACGAACAAACCCACCACCAGAAAATGCCAGAATTCGGTCGCGTAGGAGATCAGCCAGATCGGGATGACCGTGGTGAGCATCAGGATGAAGAAGACGATGCGCCCGCCGAATTTGTCCGTCCACATTCCCAGCGGAACGCGGATCAGGGAACCGGTCAGCACCGGCGTGGCGACCAGGATGCCGAACTCGGTCTCGTTCAGGCCCAACTGCTGCTTGATGGGAACGCCGATGACGGCGAACATCATCCAGATCATGAAGCACACCGTGAACGCCAGCGTGCTCATGATGACGACCGACCATGCCTTGTATTGTTGGGTTGCCATAATCCACCCCCAGATGGGCCGAGGAGATAAAAAGACCTTGGTGTGTTTTTTACGCCATGGCGCACGTCTTTACCATAGGGGGTGAGGACGTGAAAATCAGCCTGTATACCTCTTTGGAGGTATATGAGGTATACGACAGAACATTGATTTACATGGTTTTTGTCAAACCCGCCGACCCGACGGGGGGCCGTCCGCCCAGAAGAGGTATACCCTTTTATCCGGCCTGCCCGAAACAGGGTGGTTTACCCTCGGGACATGGCACACATCGCCAAGGCATGGAGGAACAGGTGCGCCGCTTGCTGGGAAAAAGACTGCAGAATTCGCTGCTGCTGCGGCTGGGCGGCATGTTCGTCGCCATCACCGTGCTGGCGGTGGCCAGCATGTCCACCTCATGGATGGTGGCGGAGACCACCCAGGGCAGCGGCCAGGCCATCAATCTTGCGGGCAGCCTGCGGATGCAAAGCTGGCGGATGGCATCGATCCACCAGCGCCTGCTGCAGGACGGCAAGCCCGAACACCGGGCCAGGCTGGAGGAGGCCATCAGCCGGTTCGAGCGCGACCTGAAAGCCGAGCCCATCCTGGACGTCCTGCCTGCCGATGAAACCGCCCCGCTCAATCGGGTTTACCGGCAGGTCGAGCGCAGCTGGCACGAGCANNGCTGCCGATCAGGCCGTGCTGGACGACATCCCGGAATTCGTCGCCCGGATCAACGATCTGGTCAAGCAGATCGAGGAGGCCGCCGAAGCGAAAATCCTGGTCATGCGCGTCATCCTCGGCGCGGCGGTCATCGCCACGCTGCTCGTGGTCGCCTTGTCGATCTATCTGGTCAACAACATCCTCGTCCATCCCCTGCGCGACCTGCTGGAAATGACCGACCGGATCGGGCAGGGCAATCTGGCCATGCGCACCGACCTGACCGGAGAGGACGAGATCGGGCGGCTCGGCCAGGCCTTCAACCACATGGCGGAGGATCTCTCCAAGCTGTACCAGAACCTGGAAGCGCGGGTGGAGGAGAAGACCGCCGAGCTCACCATCGCCAACCGCTCGCTGGAGCTGCTCTATCACTCGATCGCACGGCTCTACAGCGGTCCGGTGGCGCACGACACCTACGCCATCCTGCTGAAGGATCTGGAGAACGTGCTGGGCGTGGGGCATGGGCTGGCCTGCCTGGTGGATACCAGCGGCGCGCAGGGGCGCGTGATCGCCAGCACGCTCGATCCGGCTCGCGACATCGACGTCTGCGGTCTCACCTCCTGCAGCGAATGCCTGGCCAATCGTGCGCTGTCGGTGCACCCGCTGAAAGGCGGCACGCGCGTGTTGTCGCTGCCGCTGTCGGACAGCGAGCACCAGTATGGCGTGCTGCAGCTGGAAATGCCGCCGGGGCGCAGCCTGGAAGCCTGGCAGACCCAATTGCTGGAAGCGCTGTCGCGCCACATCGGCATCGCCATCGGTACCGCGCGCCGCATCGAACAGAGCCGGCGGCTGTCGCTGCTGGAAGAGCGCGCGGCGCTGGCGCGCGAACTGCACGATTCGCTGGCGCAGTCGCTCTCCTACATGAAAATCCAGGTCAGCCGCCTGAAACCGTTGTTGCCTGCGGCAGGCTCGGGGCCGCGCCCAGGCGGTGGCCCCGAGGCGGGCGAGGTGCTGGCCGAACTGCGCGAAGGCCTGAACAGCGCCTACCGCCAGCTGCGCGAACTGCTCACCACCTTCCGCCTGCGCATCGAGGGCGAGGGGCTGGCCGCGGCACTGCAGACCACGGTGACCGAGTTTTCCGGACGCGGCAACATTCCGATCGCACTCGAGGTGCACCTGGCCGGCTGCACGCTCAGCGCCAACGAGGAAATCCACGCGCTGCAGATCGTGCGCGAAGCGCTGTCCAATGTGCTCAACCATGCCCAGGCCAGCCGCGCAGAGGTCAGGGTCCTGTGCAACAGCGACGGCTCGGTGTCGGCCACCGTCACCGATGACGGAATCGGCATCCGGCAGTCCGCTGGCGCACATCATTACGGCATGACCATCATGGNNTCGGGCGGCCAGCTGACGGCGGAAAATCTGCCCACGCTCGGTACTCGCGTCACGCTACACTTCATGCCGGACAAGCAGCGCGAACCCGTCCCCCCTATCCATTCCGTCCAGCAGAACTGAAACCGCCATGCCAACGGCAGAACCCCAGTCCATCCTCATCGTCGACGACCACCCGCTGTTCCGCAAGGGCGTGATCCAGCTGATCCAGGCCGCCCCCGGATTCCGCTTCGTCGGCGAGGCGGCCAGCGGCCGCGAAGGCATCGCGCTCGCGCAACACCTGCAGCCGGACATGATCCTGCTCGACCTCAACATGAAGGACATGAACGGGGTCGAGGTGCTGAAAACGCTGAAGGACGACGGGCTCGATTCGCGCATCATCATGCTGACCGTGTCGGACCAGGCGGAAGACCTGATGGCCGCGCTGCAGGCCGGCGCCGACGGCTACCTGCTGAAGGACATGGAACCGGAAGACCTGATGCAGCAGCTGGCCGATGCGGCGCGCGGCAAGATCACCATCAGCGAACGCCTGACGCAATTGCTGGTCGCCTCCCTGCGTGAGAAGAATCGCCCCACCAGCCCCGCCGAAGCCGGTCTCACCGACCAGGAAAACCGCATTCTCGAGCACCTGGTCGACGGCAAGAGCAACAAGCTGATCGCCCGCGACATGGGCATCGCCGAGGGTACCGTGAAGGTCCACGTCAAGCACCTGCTGAAGAAGCTCAACCTGCGCTCGCGCGTGGAAGCGGCGGTGTGGGCCGACCGCTGCCGCCGCCAGACCAAACCCTGAACTTGCTTTTTTGAAGTGCGCGCTCTTCAATGAAACTGAAGTGCATCGAAGCGAGGAGGGCATCATGCCAGTCGGCGAAATCTGCAACCGCGAAGTCGTCATCGCGGAAAAGTCACTTCCCGTCACCGAGGCTGCGCAATGGATGCGCACCCATCACGTCGGCGATCTGGTCGTGGTCGAAAAAAATGGGGCGCGCACGCAGCCGGTCGGCATCGTCACCGACCGCGACATCGTGGTCGAGGTGGTGGCGGCCGGGGTCAATCCGGAATCGCTCACGGTGGGCGACATCATGGCACCGGATGTCGCTACCGCGCGCGAAAGCGACGGCCTGTTCGAGGCGCTGCGCTACATGCGCGACAAGGGCGTGCGGCGCATGCCTGTGGTCGACCATGACGGCGGCCTGGTCGGCATCCTCACGCTGGACGACCTGCTGAGCCTGCTGGCGGAGGAGATGATGGAACTCGCCAAGCTGGTGTCGCATGAACGGCAACGGGAGGCGAGTGCTCGTCGCTGAAAAACGAAATGCAGACCTGAGTCGCCTGGCCGGTCAGGCGGGGGCCCGTTGATCCGGAGCAAATGCCGGTTAGTATTCCGGCCGTTGCCGGAATTTTTCTNNCATGCCATCCGCACCCATGGCAAAAATATTCAACCGCTTGTTTATCCGTGTCCCCCGGCAGGCTGACCGTGATGGCCGGCGCGAGTGTTGCGCACGATATGAGTTTCATGAATTTGAATACCCCCCAGATACAAACCAAAACCGACGGATCGGTCTTTGCCGGTTTCAAGCAGGTGCTCAACAAGGGCACGCTGATCTTCGCGCTCATCATCGTGGCCCTGCTCGTCATGATTCTGTATCAGTACCAGCGTTCGGCAGAGGCGGTGCGTTCGGTGGACCATACGCGGCAGGTCATCGCCTACACGGATGCGCTGCGCACCTATCTGCTCAACCTGGACACGGCGGTTCGCAAATACGTCGAGTCGCAGGATCCCGCCCATCTTGATCCCAATCTGATTTGTCGCCGCTCGCAGTGTCCGAGCGCCGAGCAGCTGATCGTCCTGCTCAATTCCGACAGCGCCCAGGCCGCACGGCTGGAGCCGTTGCCGGCACTGCAATCGGCGCTGGAGACCGGATTCAGCGNNCGACGCCACGTCTCCCGAGGGGGAACTCACGGGATTCGACAAGTCCGCCATCGAGCAGATCCACCGCATCCTGATCGAGGTCGGGCGGGAAGAACTGAACCAGCTGGAAACGCGGGAGAAGACGCGCATCGAGGACCAGAACCTGTCATCGGCGCTGCTGGGCATGGCCGGGCTGTGGACGGGATTGGCGCTGCTCGGTCTGTACCGGGAAACCCATCGCCTGATCAAGGCAGGCATCCATGCCGAACAGACGATCAGGCAGCTCAGCCTACACGACCCGTTGACGGGCCTGGCCAATCGACGCTTCCTGCAGGAAAACGAAAAGCACTTGATTGCCGGCGCGAAACGCTCGCGCAGCCGGATGGCAGTCCTGGCCGTCGACCTGGACGACTTCAAGCCGGTCAACGACCGCTATGGGCATGCGGCGGGCGACGCGGTTCTGAGGACGTCGGCGGAACGGATGCAGCGCCTGCTGCGCGAATCGNNCGTGCTGGGGCAGGTCGACGATGCGGAGGCCGCGCGGGAAGTCGCGCGCCGCGTGGTGGAAAGCCTGAGCCAGCCGATACCGCTTGCCGGCGGGGAAACCGCGCACATCGGGGCCTCGGTGGGGGTCGCCATGTGCTGCACCGACGGCGAGACGCTGAATGACCTGCTCAAGAAAGCCGACGCGGCGCTTTATGCGGCGAAACGCGAAGGCAAGAGCACCTACCGCGAGGCCGTCGCCCCGGTCGTTTAAGCGCAGGGGGAGCGGCCGGGATCGTCAAAAATCCGGCCCGACTCGCCGGAGCGACGCTGAACCCCAGCATCCTCAGCAGATTCGCGGCAGCGGATCGTCTTCCAGTTCGTCGAGCACGCGGCGNNAATGTTTCCAGGATCACACGCGCCCCCCCCGTTTCGATGCGGCCGATGATGGCGGCGTCGCGGCCTTCGGGCAGGGCGCGCCAGCGGGCGAGTACCTCGTCGGCGGCGAAGGGGTCGGCGACAGCGACGACGCGGCCTTCGCATGCCAGGAAGTAGGGGTCGTAGCCCAGCATTTCGCAGACCGACACGACTTCCGGGCGCAGCGGCACCGCGTTCTGCTCGAGCGCCACGCTGTGGCCGCTGGCGCGCGCGATTTCATGGGCGACGGTGGCGAGCCCCCCGCGCGTCGGGTCGCGCATGAACTTGAGGTCGGGAAAGTCGCGCACCGCGCGCGTGAGCGGCAGCACCGAGGCCGAATCGGAACGCAGTTCGCCCGACAGGCCGAACTGCTCGCGCGCCAGCATCACCGCGATGCCGTGATCGCCGACCGGGCCGGATACCAGCACCACGTCGCCCGGTGCGATGCGATCCATGGCGAATCGGGTGGCCGCGCGGCGGACGCCGATGCCGGCGACGGACAGATACAGGCCGCTGCCTTCGCCGCGCCGCACCACCTTGGTGTCGCCCGCCACCACGGCGACATGGTTCTGCCGCGCGGCTCGTGCAAAGCTGGTGATGTAGCGGTCGAGCGCGGCGACTTCGAGTCCTTCCTCGATGAACGCGGATACGGTGAAGTAGAGCGGATCGGCCCCGGCCACCGCCAGGTCGTTGACCACGCCATGCACGGCCAGCGAACCGATGTCGCCGCCGGGAAATTCCAGCGGCTCGACGGTGAAGCCGTCGGTGGTGACCATGATGTCGCCGTCCACATGCGGCAGCGCCACGGCGTCGGCGTCGGTATCGAGCAGCGGGTTGCCGAGATGCCGCGAAAAGATGTCGGTGATGAGTTCGCGCATCAGGCGGCCGCCGTTGCCGTGCGCGAGAAGAATGCGGGTGTCGTCCATGGGTTTTCAGGTATGCAGAAATTCGATGACCTGGCCGAAGCTTAACCCGGCATCGTTGACAGGAACACGTCGGGGCAGATAGACGCTGAAGCCGGCTCGCTGGAGCCGCTCGATTGCGGCCTCGGCAAGCATGCGGTTCTGGAACACGCCGCCGGTGAGGCCGACGGATTGAATGCCGGTTTGCTCGCGCAGCTGCTTCGCCTGTTCGACCAGCGCCTGCGCCAGGCTGAGATGAAAGCGGGCCGCGCGTTCGGCTACGGGACGGGCTTCATCGGCCAGCATTTGCTGTCGTACCTGAGCGCGAAAGGTCACACCATTCGGGTGCTGATGCGTCGCCCGGAGCGCCTCGCTGAACTGCGCCAGCAGGTCGATGGTTTGGGTGGCGTTGCAGCCCGCGTCTTTGCCGTGGCCGGCGATCTGGAGCAAGAAGACCTCGGTCTGAGCCTTGCGGATAGAGAGGTCCTGCGGCAGGCCAAGGTCGTATTCCATCTGGGAGCCCACTTCGCCTGGGGCCTTTCGATGGAGCATGCACGTGCAGTGAATGTGGAAGGGGCAAGGCGCGTGGCGCAGTTGGCGGCCGAGCAAGAGAGCCGGTTGGTGATGATCGGTGGCTACATGCTGAAAAACAATGAACATCTGCAACGCATCGGGATTGATCCCGGCCATCCGGAGCTGACGGATTGGCCTGCCATCTATCGCCAAGTCGGTGCTTACGAGGCGAGCAAACTGGAGGCGCATTTCGCGACCCTCGGCTTCATGAATGCCAAGGGTGGAGAGATGACCGTTGTACACCCCGCCACGGTTTGCGGTCATAGCCGCACGGGGCATATCGCGGACGGCCAGCCGCTGGTGGATCTGATACGCAATCTGGTGCAGGGAAAGCTGGCGGCAGTACCCGGTACTGCCGCGCACTGGTTGCCACTGGTCACTGTGGATTATCTGGTCGAGTTGGTGGCGGCTTGCGCCTTTGATCCTTCCATGGTGGGCCAGGAACTGCTGGCCCTCGATGCCCAGAGCCCTGGCTTGCAGGAACTTCTCACGCAGGTGACACAACCTCTTGGGCTGAAGGCGCCCGGGCGTCATATCCCGCTGCGATTGCTGAAATGGCTTTTGGGT
>DONB01000237.1 GCA_003510325.1 Thiobacillus sp.
TTGAAGCGCCAGCTGTCGTTGCCCGTCTCGACGATATCGCAGTGGTGGGTGACGCGGTCGAGCAGCGCCGTGGTCATCTTGGGATCGCCGAACACGGTCGGCCATTCGCCGAAGGCGAGGTTCGTGGTGATGATGACGCTGGTCCGCTCATAAAGCTTGCTGATGAGGTGGAACAGCAACTGCCCTCCCGAGCGGGCGAACGGCAGATAACCGAGCTCGTCGAGAACGATCAGGTCGAGCCGCGACAGCTGCGCCGCCAGGGTCCCGCCTTTGCCGATCCGGGTCTCCTCTTCGAGGCGTGTCACCAGATCGACGGTGTTGAAGTAGCGGGCGCGAGCGCCCCTTCGCACGACATTGGCGGTGATCGCGATGGCGAGGTGGGTCTTGCCTGTCCCCGTGCCGCCGACCAGCACGATATTGCGGCGAGGCGGGAGGAAGGAGCCATCGTGAAGGGAGCGGATCATCTCCTCATTGATCGGTGTGCCCTCGAAGCTGAACCGCTCCAGGTCCTTCACCACGGGCAGCCTCGCAGCCGTCATCCGATAGCGGATGGAGGCTGCATCCCGGTGGGTCGCCTCAGCACGGAGCAGGTCGGTCAGTATCTCCATGGTGGTGCGCTTGCGCTGGAGGCCGGTGGTGACCGCCTCGTCGAACGCCGCCGCCATGCCCTTGAGTCCGAGGCCGCGCATCGTGTCGATCATATCATGCCGCTGCATCATAGCCTCGCAGCAGATCATAGCGGGCACAGTCGGCGAGCGGAGGATGCTGCAGCATCCGGTCTTCCGAAGTGACGATGCTGTGGGGTGTCGCCGGCTCGCGGCGCCGGGAGAGGATGTTGAGGATCAGCTCGTCGCTGGCCGTTCCGTTCGCCAACGCTTCGCGCACGGCAGCCTCTACCGGCTCCAGGCCATCGGTGAGCACCGCCGAGAGGACCCGCACGAACCTGCGATCGGCCTCGTCCCCGGTGCCGAGCCTTCGCCGTAATCGGTGCAGGGCGGGCGGCAGATCCCAGTCCTGGAACGGTGCGCCGTTACGCAGCGCGCCGGGCTTGTGCGCGAGGACCGGCAGATAATGCCAGGGATCGTATATCGTGCGGTTCCGACCGAAGTGGCGCTCATGCTCCCCGACGATCGCATCGCCGCAGCGTATGACGATGCGATCGGCATAGGAGCGCACCTGAACGGTCCGGCGTGCGGCCGTCGACATGACCGAGTAGCGGTTGCGATCGAAGCTGATGAGGCAGGTGCCGGTGACGGCATGCTCGCTCTCATGGAAGCCGTCGAACGGTGCCAGGATCGGCTGCAGGGCCGGTCGCTCCATATCCAGCGCCTCGGCGACGGTAATATCCCCGCGTTCGGGATGGGCATGATGCTCGGCCCAGCGCCGGCACTCGGCCTCCAGCCACCCGTTGAGCTCGGCCAGGCTGGCGAACCGGAGCCGCGGCTGGAAGAAGCGGCCTCGGATTGTCTGGACCTGCTGCTCGACCTGGCCCTTCTCCCATCCCGCCGCCGGCGAGCAGGCGGTCGGCTCGACCATGTAATGATCGGTCATGATCAGGAAGCGGCGGTTGAACACACGCTCCTTGCCGGTGAACACGGCCGTCACCGCCGTCTTCATATTATCGTAGATACCGCGTCGCGGCACACCGCCGAAGAACGCGAACGCCCGGGCATGGGCATCGAACAGCATCTCCTGGCCCTCGCGCGGATAGGCCCGGACATAGGGTGCGCGCGAGTCGCAGAGACGCATATGCGCCACCTTCACCCGCATCGGCTTGCCGGCGATCTCCACATCCTCGTGGCTCCAGTCGAACTGGTAGGCCTCACCCGGCTGGAAGGTCATCGGGATGAACGCCGGTGCGCCTTCGCCAGCATCCTTCCGCCGCGCAGCACGCCAGCGCGCCGCATAGCGGCGCACCGCATCATAGGATCCATCGAACCCCTCGCGCACCAGCAGGTCATGGATACGCGTCATCCGTAGCCGATCGCGGCGGCCGCGACCTTCGTTCTCCTCAAGCAGCGCATCGAGACGATCCTGATAAGGACCGATCCGCGGCAGCGGCTGGACTTTGCGCTGATAGTTGAACGCCGCCTCCGGCGACCGGATCGCTTTGCGGACGACCTTCCGCGACAAACGAAGGTCACGAGCGATCGCCTTGATCGCCTTACCCGCTGCATGCTCACGCCGAATCCGAACCACTGTCTCCACGATCAACATCCCGTTCTCGCCAACTGATCAAAACCAGTCGGCCGACTAAATCCCCGGGATGAAGGGGTCCTTTTTGCACGCCGATCACCCCACGAAGGGGGTGCCTATTGCACGCTGATCCTCCTCACGATGCAAGAACTGCATTTCAGCGTAAGGCAGGCTGCGAATGCAGCTACGCTNNCCCCTGAGCTACGCCCGCTCGACGCTTGATGGAGACGCTGTCCCCGTCGGGTGAGGCGGGCAACTAGCAGCGCTTTTCGGGATGGGCAAGGGGAGAATTGCCAAGATCGTGAAATTCCTGCTCCGACTGGCAAAGTGGGCGACTTTGCAGGGCTTTGCGCCCGTGTCACCCGAAGCGAAAGGCGTGCGCGGCAATGCCAGGGCCGCCGCTGCTGCCCATGATTGATTCGCTCTGTCCGAAAAATCAACGTGGGTGGCATTTCGCAACTTTGCCTGGGTGGTCATTCTGTTAATCTGGGGATCAAACTCCATATTTATGTCCAGCGGCGGATCATTTGTCGCGTCCCTTCGTATGACAGACCAAGCAAGAGGAAGCACCCGCGATGCCATCCGATCATCTCACGCGCCGTTCCCTGTTGCAGGGAAGTGCGGCGGTTGCCGCAGCGGCCCCCACGCTGGCGTCTGCCGGTGCGGCCACTGCACGACCCACAGCCAAGGGAGAA
>DONB01000190.1 GCA_003510325.1 Thiobacillus sp.
TTGGCCGGATCCATCTGGTAGGTCAATTTGTTGCCCTTGCCCAGGTTGGCGGCGGAACCGACGGCGTCGCGGAACGGACCATAATAGCTGGACGCGTACTTGGCAGCATAGGCCAAAATCCGGGTGTGGATATGGCCGGCGCCTTCGAGCGCGGCCCGCAGCGCAGCGACGCGGCCATCCATCATGTCTGACGGCGCAACCACGTCTGCACCGGCCTGGGCGTGCACCACGGCCTGCTGCGCCAGCACGGCCACCGTCGCGTCGTTCAGCACGTAGCCGGTGTCGTCGATCAGTCCGTCCTGACCGTGGCTGGTATAGGGGTCGAGCGCGATGTCGGTCATGATACCCAGCCCGGGAAAGCGGTCTTTCAGGGCAGCCACGGTGCGCGGCACAAGGCCATCGGGATTGAGCGCTTCTTCGGCGCCGAGCGTCTTCAGACCCGCATCGATCACAGGAAACAGCGCCAGCGCGGGAATGCCCAACTGCACGCATTCCTCGGCCACGGGCAGCAAGAGATCGATCGACAGCCGTTCGACCCCGGGCATCGAAGCCACCGCTTCGCGCCGGTTCCGTCCCTCCAGAACAAATACCGGATAAATCAGATCGTCAGGCGTAAGTGTGTGCTCACGCATCAAGCGACGGGAAAAATCATCGCGACGCATGCGGCGCATGCGGGCGGCAGGGAACGCGGAAAATGGCAAATTCACGAACGTCTCCAAAGAATATGCACGGTGATNNAACTTTATAAAAGCGGGACTACTCTGTGTGAATAGACGATCTCGTATCGTCTCCCGCTTCTCCTCCCTGAGCGGGATGCCTTAATCCCCTTAAGGCATTTTTTGGCCCCGATCCCTCCCTTGGTCGGGGCTTTTTTATTGCGGCACGGGTCCGCCCACTTCTTCGGTAGTCTGCGGATTCCCTTGCAAGGCCTGGGCAAGCCAGCCTTCGATCTGGGCTGCGGCTTCCTCGGCACCCTGGCGCGACAGGCTGGAAAACAGCTGCACGCTGACGCTGTCGAGTTCCGCCAGCTCCTGTTGAACCTTGCGCAAGGTCAGCGCCTTTTCGCTGTTGGACAGTTTGTCGGCCTTGGACAACAGGATATGCACCGGCTTTCCGGTGGGCGTGAACCAGTCGAGCATCTGCCGATCCAGCGGGGTAAGGGGGTGTCGCGCATCCATGATCAGCACCATCCCGACCAGCGCCTCGCGCTCCTGCAGATAGCGCGACAGCAGGCTCTCCCATTTCGCCTTCACCGCCGGCGGCACTTTCGCGTAGCCGTACCCCGGCAGGTCGACCAGATAGGCGTCAGCATCGAGCTCGAAAAAATTGATAAGCTGGGTGCGCCCGGGAGTTTTGGAAGTAAACGCCAGGCGGTTCTTGCGCGTCAACAGATTGATTGCACTCGATTTTCCGGCATTGGATCGGCCGGCAAATGCGATCTCGGCACGGCTGTAAGGCAAATCGCGCAGCTGGGCGACCGAGGTATGGAATTGGGCGCGATTGAGCACGGGCTTGGCAGTCATATTAGTTACCGCTAAACTACCTGTTTTCCCAAGTTTTGCAAGCTTCAGGAGCTTTTGATGAAACTCGTCGTCTCTCTGGTCGCCGCTCTGGCCACCACATCCGCCTTCGCCAACCCCACTGCGGTCAAGGGCGACCCCAAGGCGGCGGAAAGCATCGTCACCAAAGTGTGCGTGGCGTGTCACGCTGCAGACGGTAACAGCGCCACTGCGGCCAACCCCAAGATTGCCGGCCTCAATGCCGAGTACATCAACAAACAGCTCACCGAGTTCAAATCGGGCGCGCGCAAGAATCCGGTCATGGCGGGTATCGTCAAGGATTTGAGCCCGCAGGACATGCAGAACCTGGCCGCCTATTTCAGCGCCCAGCAACCCAAGCCCGGAACCTCCAAGGATATGGAACTGGCGCTGCTCGGCCAGAAAATCTACCGCGGCGGCGTGCAGGGTGCCGGCGTCCCGGCGTGTGCCTCGTGCCACGGCCCGCAGGGCAAGGGCATCCCCGTCCAGTTCCCGCGCCTGGCCGGTCAGCATGGCGACTACATCTACTCGCAGCTGAATGCCTTCCGCCTCGGCACGCGTGCCAACGATGGCGCCAAGATGATGCGCAGCATCGCCGCCAAGATGACCGACGCCGACATGAAGGCCGTGGCTTCGTATATTCAGGGCTTGCGTTAAACTAATCGGCCGTCCCTGAGTCGATGAAAGGGTGACGCAAGTCACCCTTTTTTATTGCTGCCCACATGAACACTGCCACCCACTCCTTCGGCAAGTCCCTGTTTGAACTGCTGAGCTCGATGCGCTTTGCCATCAGCCTGCTGTCCATCCTAGCAGTCGCATCGATTGTCGGCACCGTGCTGAAACAGGCAGAACCGTACGCCAACTACATCATCCAGTTCGGGCCGTTCTGGTTTCAGGTATTCGAAAAACTGGGCTTGTACGACGTCTATCATGCCGCCTGGTTTCTGGTCATCCTGACCTTTCTCGTTGCCTCCACCAGCGTGTGCATCTGGCGCAATGCGCCGAACTTTGCGCGCGAGATGAAAAGCTTCCGCGAGCATGTCAGCGAGCAGTCGCTGAATGCCTTCAAGCACAAGCATGAAGCCGCCATCGCGCAGTCGCCCGAGACGCTCGCTGCCAGCGCCCAGCACTATCTGGAGGGTCAGGGCTACAAGGTGAAGCGCTTGGCGCGCGAGGATGGCGTGCTGCTCGCGGCCAAAGCCGGCAGCTGGAACCGCCTCGGCTATTTTCTGGCGCATTCGGCCATCGTGCTGATCTGCATCGGCGGTCTGATGGATGGCAACCTGGTGTTCAAGGCGCAGCAACTGCTGGGGTTCAAGAAGATCGAAACGCGCGATATCCCGCAAAGCCAGGTGCCGGCGATTTCGCGCCTGTCGCCGTCCAATCCGTCGTTCCGCGGCAGCGTGCAGATTCCCGAGGGCTCCAGTGCGGACGTGGCTTTCCTGAATGTGGCGGATGGCTATCTGGTACAGGATCTGCCCTTCACCGTGGCGCTGAAGCAGTTCCGCATCGAACACTACACGACCGGCCAGCCGAAGAGCTTCGAAAGCGATCTGGAGATTTTCGACCGTTCGGGCAAAAAAATCCGCGAAGCCACCATTGCCGTCAATCACCCGCTGATCCACGACGGCATCGCGATCTACCAGGCCAGCTTCGCCGACGGCGGCACCCGCCTGACCCTGCGCGGCTGGAACCTGTTCGCGCCGACGGCCGCCACCTTCCCCATCGAAGGCACGGTGCACCAGGAAGCCACGCTGGCCAGCGCGGCGGGCGACTATACGCTCGAATTCATCGACTTCCGCCCGTTCAATATCGAGAACATGGGCGGCGAAATCGAGGCGTCCGGCGATGCGATGAGCGTGCTCGGCGGCAGTCCGGTCAGCGACAAGCGGCACCTGCGCAACGTCGGCCCGAGCTTCCAGTACAAGCTGCGCGATGCGCGCGGCCAGGCGCGCGAATTTTCCAACTACATGCTGCCGCTGGAACTCGACGGCCGCTGGTATCTGATGTCGGGCGTACGCGAGTCGCCGAACGAATCCTTCCGCTATCTGCGCATGCCGCTCGATGCGGAAGGCAATATCGACAGCTTCATGCGCCTGCGCGGTGCCTTGCTGAATCCCGAACTGCGTCCTGAAATCGCCGCCCGCTTCGCCCGTCAGGCGCTGCCGCAGGAGGCCTGGAACACCGAGATCGAGGACAAGCTGAAATTCAGCGCCACCCAGGTGCTGGCGCTGTTTGCCGAAGGCGGCTTCCAGTCGCTGGGGCGTTTCATCGAGGAAAAAGTGCCCGAACCCGAACGCGACAAGGCGGCAGGAACCTATCTGCGCATCCTGGAACTCGCTTCATTCGAGGCGCTGCAGATCGCCAACCGCCAGGCCAGCCTGCCCGCCCCTGCGTCCGACGACGCCACGGGCTGGCTGGGGCGCGACACANNCCGATCTATCTGCAACTGATGCAGTACGACGAGGTCAAGGCGAGCGGCCTGCAACTCACCCGCTCACCCGGCAAGAATGTGGTCTACTTCGGCTCGCTTTTGCTGACGCTCGGCGTATTCTTCATGCTTTACGTGCGCGAACGCCGGGTCTGGCTGCGCATCAGGCCGGGCCATGCGCTGCTGGCCATGTCGTCTGCCAAACATACCATCGATTTCGAGAAGGAATTCGCCCAGCATGCGCAGGCGCTGGATACGCTTTCTCGGCAAGCATCCACGCCAGCACACTAAACCGGAGGCTCAAATATGGAACTCGCCCTCAATCAACCCGCCCCCCTTCTGAAACGCCTGTCGTGGTTCGACTGGCTGTTCGCCGCCATCGTCGCGACAGGCGCCCTGTTTGCCCTGTCGCGCTTCGGCGACTACATGGACATCTATGAAAAGGCCATCCTGCTGGCGGTGATCCCGTCGCTGGCGGTGTTCGGCTGGTTCTGGAAACCGTTCCGTCCGCTGTTCCTGGTGGTCGGCGCGATCAGCCTGTTCGCCTTCAGCCAGTATCAGGGCAACCTGGCGCGCATGGAAGAAGCTTTCTTCCTCAAATACCTGATTTCCAGCCAGGCCGCGATCATGTGGATGTGCGCGCTGTTCGGGCTGGCCACGCTGACCTACTGGGCCGGCCTGCTGGCACGCTCCGATTTCATGCTGAAAAGCGGCAGCACGCTGACCTGGTCTGCCGTGGCCATGGGCTTCATCGGCCTGATGGTGCGCTGGTACGAGTCCTACCTGATCGGCGCCGACGTCGGCCACATCCCGGTGTCCAATCTGTACGAAGTGTTCGTGCTGTTCTGCCTGATCACCGCGATGATGTATCTCTACTACGAGGCCCGCTACCAGGCACGGCAGATGGGCGCCTTCGTGCTGCTGGTGATCTCGGCCGCGGTCGGTTTCATCCTCTGGTACACCTTCGACCGCGGCGCGCACGAAATCCAGCCGCTGGTGCCGGCGCTCAAATCCTGGTGGATGAAGCTGCACGTGCCGGCCAACTTCGTCGGCTATGGCGCATTCTCCATCGCGGCCATGCTCGGCGGCGCCTACCTGTTGGCGTCGCGTGGCATCCTCGCCAGCCGCCTGCCCAAGCTGGAAGTGCTCGACGACGTCATGTACAAGACCATCGCGGTCGGCTTCGCCTTCTTCACCATCGCCACCATCCTCGGCGCAATGTGGGCGGCCGAAGCCTGGGGCGGCTACTGGTCGTGGGATCCGAAGGAAACCTGGGCACTGATCGTGTGGCTGAACTATGCGGCCTGGCTGCACATCCGTCTGGTCAAGGGCCTGCGCGGCCCGATGCTGGCGTGGTGGGCGGTGGTCGGCCTGTTCGTCACCACTTTCGCCTTCATCGGCGTGAACATGTTCCTGTCGGGACTGCATTCCTACGGTGAACTATAAGCTGCGGTCCACCCGCTCCGCAGCGGGCAGCCAGGAAAGAGACTGAAGCCGCGCGCCATTCTCCCTTGCGGGCGAGTGGCACGGGCAGGCAGCCGACCCATGCAAACAAAATGGTTTTATCTCGCTCCTCTGGCGCTGGCGGCTCTGGCAGCGGGAATCTGGCTGGCGCAAGCGCGCTATGCCCCGCACCGTCCGGCGGCCTCCGCCGTCGCCGCACTGTGGCAGGCCGGCTATCCTGATCTGCAGGGACGGCGCCAAGCCCTCTCGCTATGGCGCGGCCAAGTCGTGGTGCTGAATTTCTGGGCCAGCTGGTGTGCGCCCTGCCGCGAGGAAATGCCGGATTTCTCCGCCTTACGCACGCAATTTCGGCCCAGTGGCGTCGAGTTTGTCGGCATCGCGATCGACAATGCGACCAGCGTGTCGCAGTTTCTGAAGCAGATGCCGGTCAGCTACCCGATCCTGATCGGCGAGGGCGCCGCCCATGGCCTGGCGCGCCAACTCGGCAATCCGAGCGGAGCCCTGCCCTATACGATCGTGCTCGATCGCAAGGGCGACATCGTGTTGAGCCACCTGGGCCGCCTGCCGCGCGACACGCTGGAAAACGTTTTGCGGAAAATTGGCCCATAGTTGTGATTTAGCGTCAATATCTAGACAATTTACCTTCATTTACGGCAAACTCGCCGCCATGACGACTAAACGAACCGGCCGCGCCGCGGCCAAATCGGTCCCCAGTCTGCACCCGCACGTGCTGGTTGTGCACGGCCCCAACCTCAATTTGCTGGGCAGCCGCGAGCCCAAGCACTACGGTCTTGCCACACTCGATGACATCAACCGTGCACTGGTCAGCCNNCACCCACACCAGCGTCGCCCTGCGCGACGCCCTGGCCGCGACGGCCATCCCGTTTGTAGAAGTTCATCTTTCCAACATCTACGCGCGCGAGTCCTTCCGCCAGCATTCGTATTTTTCCGATCTTGCCGTCGGCGTGGTGTCCGGTCTGGGCGCGCACGGCTACGAACTGGCGCTGGAATATGCCCTGCGTCACCTCCAAAACAGGACCTCCCATGGATCTCAGAAAACTGAAAAAACTCATTGACCTGGTCGAAGCCTCCGGCATCGCCGAGCTGGAAATCACCGAAGGCGAAGAAAAAGTCCGCATCGCCAAAAGCATTGCGGGCGCACCGATGATGATGCACCACGCCCCCCAGATGATGTACGCGGCAGTCCCGGCCGCGGCCGCAGCGCCCGTTGCGGCCGCACCGGCTGAAGACGCCATGCCCGAAGGCCATGTCGTGCGTTCGCCCATGGTCGGCACCTTCTACCGTGCTCCCGCGCCCGGTTCGAAGAATTTCGCCGAAGTCGGCCAGAGCGTGAATGCCGGCGACACGCTGTGCATCATCGAGGCGATGAAGCTGCTGAACGAAATCGAAGCGGATCAGGGCGGCGTCATCAAGGCCATCCTGGTCGAAAACGGCCAGCCGGTGGAATACGGCGAGCCGCTGTTTGTTATCGCGTAAGGCGTCAGGCGTAAGGCGTAAGGCGCGCAACCCGCGCCGGCCACGTCTCACCCCTCACGCCTCACGCCTCACTGGCTAGAACGCATGTTTGAAAAAATCCTTATCGCCAACCGCGGCGAGATCGCCCTGAGAATCCAGCGCGCCTGCCGCGAAATGGGCATCAAGACCGTTGCTGTCTATTCCGAAGCCGACCGCGACGCCAAGTACGTCAAGCTGGCCGACGAATCGGTGTGCATCGGCCCGGCGCCGTCCTCGGAGAGCTACCTCAACATCCCGGCCATCATCGCCGCGGCCGAGGTCACCGACGCCCAGGGCATCCACCCGGGCTACGGCTTCCTGAGCGAAAA
>DONB01000204.1 GCA_003510325.1 Thiobacillus sp.
GTCGGCAACTTCCCGCTCATGGCACCACCTCGGGCAGGCCATCCGGCGCCTCTCGGATCGGCATCAGCGCCGCGATCCAAGCCTCGCCGCGCATCCAGATCGCCCCCCAATCCCCAGCGCTTTGGCCCACCTCGCAAGGTCCATCCGGTACGCAGTCCATCAGCCGTGCGGCCAGCACGGCGTTGACGACCCTGCCCCGGAAAATCACCAGTCTCTCGGGCGCCGGCCAGAGGCAGCCTACGGTCTGCCCGCAACAAGGACAGGGATCTCCCCATGCCGGAGAGCCGAATCCCGCCCGAAGATGCGCCACAGTGGACGGCGTGCCGGGGCCGCTCGCCTCCGCCAGAACCTTGTGCGCCGCGGGCGCTTCCGATACGACCTCGGCTGGCAGGTCCGAGCGGACCAGCAGGCAGTGACCGTCCGTGGCGCAGCACCACGTCTTGCCGTCGTACTGGACGGCGAACGGCTTACTGATGGTCGGCTGTTCGGGATCGCGCGAGCAGAGCCGGCTCATGTCGCTCACAGCCCCCACCTCGTTTTCACGTTCGCCACCGCCTCCGCCGGCGAGTCGCCAACTGCCATCCGGCCTGCAACGACGAACAAGGCATGGACAATGATGACCGAGACGGTCGGTGGCAGCCCTCGCGGCGTGTCTCGGAAATGCCGATGAAGCGAGCAGAGGATCAGCTCCTCATCGTCGTCCTCGCATCCGCATTCGTACGTATGGCAGTCCGGCCCCGGCGCTTCGACGGGCTGGCCGTCGAAGGCGTGCAGGGTGGGCTTCATGGTATCTCCTTCTCGGAGCCGAGCACCGATCTGATCGCCTCATGCGCGGCCTTCCGCGCACTGCGGCCCTCGGCCCACATCTCCGACATTTTCTCAGCTATGACCAACCCGGAACCCGTCAACCCCACCCGGCGTGACAACGTAGGGTCGGGGAGGCCATCAGCGCCGCACTGCCACGCACTGAGCAGGGCTGCGGCCATCAGTTCGTTGGCGGTCATGGCCCGACCACCACGAGCCAGCCCTCGGGCAGCATGGCCAACTGCGCGCGCATCCAGTGCGTGTATTCGTCGAAGGCCCCGTCGCTGATCAGGTGACGAAGCCGGAAGCTCACCGCGCCATCCTTGCCGACCGTAACCTGGAGACTCCACTCCACATCGATCGCGCACGCCGGATCGCCGAACGGAACGCGCGCCTTGATCCGCTTACTGAGCACAGCAGCGAGCTTCACGCCTGCCTCGGTCTCTCCCCGGAAACGGATGATCGCTCCGTCCTGTTCGGCCTTGACCGAAGCACCGCCGACCGATGCGACGGTCTTGAGCGCGGCTTCGATCTTGTCGGCGTCGATCAACCGCTCCCCGAGCAGGTCGCACCACGCGAGCATGTCCTCGTAGCTCAGCGTCGCGTCGAACCGCTCGCCGGGCATGTAGCCGAGGAAGAACGACTTGACCGTGCCGTCGCGCGGTATGTGCGCCGCGCGCCAGAACGGCGACGCGGCCACGGTGTTATCCTTGCGGCCGATGGTCACCAGTCCGGGCGCCGCGACTGCCTTACACCAGTCGATCAGGCTCGCGCAGTCCAGCAGCGTCAAGCTGGGCGCGTGGTCGCGGCAGTCCTCGACGGGGGTGTATCCCTGCTTCTCGTCATTGTAGAGGTATTCGCGCCCCACCTCAGTCTTGATGATCGATTGGCGCTCGGTCTTGAGCAACTTCTTGATCAACTCGGTCAGCATTTCAGTCCTCCCTCTTGTTGAGCTTGAGCACGCCCGGCAACTCCTGCTGCTCGGCGTCGCAGACGGACAGTTCGCCGCCCACTATCTGCGCGTACTTGCCCTCCGCGCTGCATCGCGCGGGAATGCCCACCTTGCAGGTGCACGACACGGCCGCGCCGTCCGCGCCCGGTTGGCGGTCAAACAGAACCTCCAGGACGACCTTGCAGTCGCCGTCCTTGCGCTCGCCGCAGTCCTGTTCGTTCCATGCGATCAACACGTCGCGGATGGCCCGGTCGAACTGCGTGACGACTCCCGCGCTGTCACACGACAACTTACTGAATGTGATCTGCTTGCTCATTTGTCACCTTTCTCCGGCTTTGCCGGCTTTGTCAGCTTCCACTGGCCGCGTTTGGCTCTGTTCTCCGCGTTGCGCTTGCTCTTGGTCGCTTCCCGAATCTCCTTGCGCGTCAACGTCCTCGGAGCGGGCGCCACGAGGCGCCGCATTCGGCCGCGCACGGACTCGCGATCGGCCACAGCCGCTTGCTTCGCGGCTTCGTCGGAGAGCCAGGCCGTGACTTCCGCAAGGTCGAAGAGGATTTTCGACGCCGCGCTCGCTCGCAGAAACGGACATCCGCGGCGCATGTAGCCGCGCAGCGTGTGTCGGTGGACTCCTAGCTTTCCCGCTGTCTCTCGCACCGTCATGAGTTCGCGCACGTCGCACCTCCTGGCGTACAGGATAGGACAGAATGCGCCACCGTGTCAACAACTTTCTTGCGCACCGCCGCACGAGCGGTCACGCGGGAGTCATGTCCATCCGTCAGCGCTGCGACGCCAGCGGTCAAGCCACGCGTCTACCGTCTCGCCGAGGCGGCGTGAGCCCGGATGCGCGGCCCTCGCCGGCGACAGGTACTCGCTGCTCGCGGGGCGGCCGTGCTCGCTGTCCATTCGCTCAGCCATGAGCTTCCTCCTCCTCGTTGTCGGTCTTGATCATGATGGTCTGTCCTTTGTGTTGTATTAGTGATAGCCACGTGATTTTGTTGCAGCCTTCGCAATCTAGGCGTATTTTAATACCACTACGACGTGGACTGGGGTTCCCCTCTTGCGACGTGTTCATCACTACTTGGTTGTCCCCAACCTCTATGTGAAGACCGTCAAAGGCATCTTCCTGCCGCTCATAGATACTGACCCGTGTGTGGTGCAGATATTCGCAGCCGCAGTTTGCACAGGTCAACGTGCTTGTTCTTCTCACGGCTTCATCGTCCATCGGCGGTCTCCTTCTCCGGCGCTTCTAGCGGCAGCACCCGCCGCAGATGCTCCCTCAGGCTCGCCACCTCCGTCGCGAGGTAGCAGATCAGATCGGCGTCGGGCACAGCCTCGCCTGGTCGGCCGCGGCGCTCGGCGAGCATCACCAGGGTGGTCACCAGGACGTCTGATCCTTTGATCATGGCTCGACCTCCAAGACTACGACTTTGCGCGCACAGCCGGTCGCGTGCTCCGCCTCCTTTTCGGTGGGCCACACGCTTTCCAGTTGCGCGAAGTGATATGCGCCCCACGCCTCTGTCCCCTGGTCGATGCGTGCCTGGAGCGCGTCCCGAGTTGCCTCCAATGCGACCACCCGCGCCGCCAGTCGCAGCGCGATCTGCTCGCCGTGCACGATGGACGGCGGCTTGCCCGTCTCGGCGGCGATAGCAAACCGGGCCTCCTCGATGTGCTCGGCCTGCGTCATGCGATCTCCCTCGCCGGGCTGAGTCCGCATGTCTTGTCTGCGCAGGCCGGACAGTAGTTGTCGCAGCCGCCACCACTGGCCAGCGCCGCCTTGACCACGGCTTGCTGCGCGGAGAGGAGCGCGGACAACGCCGTATCAATGGCCCGCTCCACTTCCAGCGGAAGCGTGTTGCCCGGCACGACTTCGATCCCAACAATGGCGGAGGCCAGCTTTCCCGACAAGGACCACAAGCGGCGTTCAGTGAGGTTCATATTCTTTTTCCTGAAATCGTGTAAGTGGC
>DONB01000105.1 GCA_003510325.1 Thiobacillus sp.
GAGTTCGGCCAGCACGGCGTCGATCACCGGCTGCTTGCATTCGAGGCAACCGATGCCGGCGCTGGTGCAGCCCGCGGTGACCCACTGACGGGTGGCATCGTCCGAATACACCTGATGGAACTGCCACACCGGGCAGTTGGCCGGATTGCCGGCGTCGGTGCGACGCACGCGCGCGGGGTCGGTCGGCATGGTGCGGATTTTTTTGGTCACCGTCTCGGGGTCTTCGCGCAGCGCGATGGTGTTGTTGTAGGACTTGGACATCTTCTGCCCATCCAGCCCGGGCATTTTCGACGCTTCGGTGAGCAGCGCATCGGGTTCCGCGAGGATCATCTTGCCGGAACCTTCCAGATAGCCGAACAGGCGTTCGCGGTCGTTCAACGACAGGTTCTGCGCGTCGTTCAGCAGGGCCTTGGCGGATTCCAGCGCCTCGCTGTCGCCCTTTTCCTGGTAGGCGGTGCGGCACTCCTCGTACACGCGCGCCTTCTTCGAGCCGAGTTTCTTCACGGCGGCGCGCGCCTTGTCCTCGAAGTCGGGTTCACGACCGTACATATGGTTGAAACGGCGCGCCAGTTCGCGGGTGAATTCGACATGCGGAATCTGGTCTTCGCCCACCGGAACCAGATTGGCGCGGTAGATCAGAATGTCCGAACTCATCAGCAGCGGATAGCCGAGGAAGCCGTAGGTCGAGAGATCCTTGTTCGACAGCTTTTCCTGCTGGTCCTTGTAGGTCGGCACACGTTCCAGCCAGCCCAGCGGCGTCATCATCGACAGCAGCAGATGCAGTTCGGCATGCTCGATCACGCGCGACTGCACGAACAGCGTCGCCTGGGCCGGATCGACGCCGGCGGCGAGCCAGTCGATCACCATGTCGCGCGCGTTCTCGTCGATCACCTGAGGGCTGTCGTAATGCGTGGTCAGCGCGTGCCAGTCGGCGACGAAGAACAGGCACTGGTACTCGTTCTGCAGGCGCAGCCAGTTTTTCAGCACGCCGTGGTAATGGCCAAGATGCAGGCGCCCGGTGGGGCGCATGCCGGAGAGAACGCGGTCGGAATACATGTCAGAGTTCAGGTTTCAGGATTCGGGAATAAGAGTCAGGACAGCACGACCTCGATGAGACCGAGCAGTTGACCGGGTTCGAGGCCGGTGACCAACGCGGTCAGCCCGATGAACAGGCTGATGAGCGGCCACAGGATGAAGCCGAGGATGCCGGTGAACAGCAGGCCGAGCAGGATGAACAGGCCGTATGGCTCCAGCCGGGAGAACTGGATCGCCTGCTTCACCGGCAACAGGCTGACGGCGATGCGGCCGCCGTCGAGCGGCGGCAGCGGAATGAGGTTCAGCGCCATCAGGATGACGTTGATGAACACGCCCGCCGCGCCCATCAGCATCAGCGGCGCGCTGGCAAAGCTGCTGCCGAGCGCGTGGCCGAACTGGATCATCAGCGCCCAGAACACCGCCATGGCGAAGTTCATGCCGGGACCGGCGGCCGCGACCCACAGCATGTCCTGCTTGGGTCGACGCAGCTGGCCGAAGTTGACCGGCACCGGCTTCGCCCAGCCGAACAGGATGGCGCCGCCGCCCAGCAGCTTGCTGGTCAGCAGGATCACCAGCGGCACCAGGATCGTGCCGACGGGGTCGATGTGTTTCAGCGGATTGAGCGTGATGCGGCCCTGCGCCGCCGCGGTCATGTCGCCGAAGTAGCGTGCGACGTAACCATGCGCGGCTTCGTGCAGCGTGATGGCGAAAATCACCGGCAAGGCGAACACGGCGATTTTCTGGATCAGGGTGAGCTCCATGTCAGGACTCGAAATCCGCAGTGTCGCCCTTGCCGTAACGCAGCACGGCCGGCGTATCGGTGGTGAGATCGACCACCGTGGTCGGCGTGAGGCCGCATGCGCCGCCATCGATGACGAGGTCGACCAGGTGTTCCAGGCGCTCGCGGATTTCCCAAGGCTCGGTCAACGGCACGTCTTCGCCGTACAGCAGCAGCGTCGAAGACAGCATGGGCTCGCCCAGCTCGGCCAGAATCGCCTGCACCACGGAATGGTCAGGCACGCGCAATCCGATGGTGTCGTGCTTCTTGTGCAGCAGCCGCTTCGGCACTTCGCGGGTGCCGCGCAGGATGAAGGTGTAAGCACCCGGGGTATGCGCCTTCAGGAAGCGGAACTGGGTGTTGTCCACCTGCGCATAGCGGCCGAGCTCGGACAGGTCGCGACAGATCAGCGTCAGGTCGTGTCCGCTGTCGAGCCCGCGCACCGACAGCAGGCGCATCGCCGCTTCCTTGTCGCCGATGTGGCAACCCAGTGCATAACAGGAATCGGTGGGATAGACGATGACGCCGCCGCGCTTGAGGATGTCGACCGCCTGCTGGATCAGCCGCGGCTGCGGGTTGTCGGCATGGATATTGAAGAATTGCGCCATACGGTCTCAGGCCAGGGAAGGAGAAAGGTGCAGTGCGAGTTCGGGCCAATCCTGCCACACCGGCTGGCAGTAATGCGGCAGGGCCGGCAGGCGGCCGATGTCGATGCCCTCGCCCGGGGCGTGGAAATCCGCCCCGCGCGAGGCCTTGAGACCGAAGGCACGCGCGAGATCGGCGAACTTGCCGTACTCGGAGGGATGGTGGCTGCCGGTGATGACCTCGATGCCCTCGCCGCCGAGCGCACGGAACGCGTCGAGCAGCAGATGCAGTTCGCGTGCGTTGAAGGCGTAGCGTCCGGGATGCGCGACCACCGCCATGCCGCCGCTGGCGCGGATCCAGCCGACGGCGTTTTCCAGCGTGGTCCATTGGTGCTCGACATAACCGGGATTGCCGCGCGTGAGATAACGCCGGAACGCGCCGCGCATGTCGGCCGCATGACCTTGCGCCACCAGCCAGCGCGCGAAATGCGTGCGTCCGACCATCTCCTTGTTGACGGCGAAGTTGTAGGCGCCCTCGTAGGCGCCGGCGATGCCGGACTTGGCCAGATCGTCCCCCATGCGGCGGGCGCGTTCGATGCGCCCGAGGCGAATGCCGTGCAGGCCGGCGGTCAGCTCGGGATGGGCAGGATCGATGCGCAGGCCGACGATATGCACGGTCTGGCCGCCCCAGCTCACCGAGATCTCGACGCCGGGGATCAGCGTCAGCCCCGCTTTGTCCGCCGCCGCCCGCGCAGCGGCGATCCCCGCCACGTCGTCATGGTCGGTCAGCGCGAGCGCGTGCACGCCGTTGGCTGCGGCTCGCGCGACGACTTCAGCGGGTGGCAAGACACCATCAGAGACGTTGGAATGGCAATGCAGATCGATATTGAGCATCGATGATCAGGTTCGGGCGACCAGGGCCAAAAGCGCTTGGTCAGGAGGGGGAATCATAGCAAAATACCCCGTCACCCGAATTGCAGCCTGCTGCCGAGCTCTCCCAATAATGAGAAAACTCCTGTTTGACCTCTTCCCCATCATCGTTTTTTTCATCGCCTACAAAATAGGCGATGCCAACGCCGAAGCCACGCGCGCCTTCATGGCCGGCCTCGGCCTGCCGCAGCCGGCGAGTGCCGGCGAAAAACCCGGCATCTATCTCGCCACCCTGGTCGCCATCGTCGCCAGCTTCGGCCAGATCGCCTGGGTCAAGCTGCGCGGCCATAAAGTCGAGACCATGCTGTGGGTCAGCCTCGGCATCATCGTGGTATTCGGCGGCGCCACCCTGTGGCTGCACGACGAGAGCTTCATCAAATGGAAGCCGACCGTGCTGTACTGGATTTTTGCCGGCATCATTTTTGGCGCCGCCGCCTTCGGCCGCAACGTCATCAAGAGTCTGATGGGCACGCAGATGGAACTTCCCGACCCGGCCTGGGGTCGGTTGAATGCAAGTTGGGGCGCTTTTTTTGCCTTCATGGGGGTTGCAAACCTGCTGGTCGCCTTCAACTTCTCGACTGACGCCTGGGTCAACTTCAAGCTGTTCGGCAGCCTGGGGCTGATGCTGGTGTTCGTGATCGGTCAGAGCATGATGCTGACCAAGTATCTGGATAAAGCCGACCCGGACAAGGAAGAAAAGCAATAATGTTCTATGCCATCGTCGGGCAGGACGTGCCCGACAGCCTCGATCGTCGGCTTGCCGCCCGCCCCGCACACCTGGAACGCCTGCAGGTTCTGCAGCAGGCAGGCCGCCTACTGCTGGCGGGCCCCTTTCCCGCCATCGACAGCAACGACCCGGGGCCTGCAGGGTTTTCCGGCAGCCTGATCGTCGCCGAATTCGAGTCGCTTGACGCCGCCCAGGTCTGGGCGGATGCCGATCCCTACGTGACTGCAGGCGTATACGCCGGCGTCAGCGTCAAACCTTTCAAGAAAGTGTTTCCCGCATGAGCACGGCCGACCTGATCCGCCAGCGCCTCGACGCACTGGAGCCCGAAACCTATACGCTGGAAGACGAAAGCGCCCAGCACAAGGGCCATGCCGGTGCTGCCTCGGGCGGCGGTCATTTCCGTCTCACACTGGTGTCACCCAAATTCCGTAATCTCTCCACCCTTGCCCGCCATCGGCTGGTATACGAAGCCATGGGCGAGTTGATGCAGCGCGAAATCCATGCGCTGTCGATCACCGCCCTCACCCCCGAAGAACTCTAAAAGGAATCCGCATGCGACGCGCACTTCTCCCTACCCTGATCCTGCTGGCCCTCGCTCCGCTGGCGCAGGCACAAACCTCCGCCCCGGCGGCGACCGCGCCGGCAGCCGACGCCGGCAAGCCGCTGGCGGTCGTCAACGGCCGGGAGATCCCCGCGCTGTACGGCGAACTGATCCAGCGCGAAATGGCCCAAGGCCAGCCCGACTCGCCGCAACTCGACGCGCGAGTGCGCGAGTCGCTGATCAACCTGGAACTGCTGTCGCGTGCCGCCCTCGACAAGGGGCTCGACAGGGATCCGAATCTGGCCGCCATGCTGGACATCCGCCGCAAGGACCAACTGGCCAAGGCCTACCTGGAAGACTACATCAAGACCCACCCGGTCACCGACGCTGAAATTCAGGCCACCTACGACAAGGCCAAGACCGAAGCGGTCGAACCGGAATACCGCGCACGCCACATTCTGGTGAAAACCGAAGCCGAAGCGAAAAAGATCATTGCCGACCTCGGCAAGAAGGCCAAATTCGAGGATCTCGCCAAGAAACAATCGAAAGACCCGGGCTCCGCCAAGAACGGCGGCGCACTCGACTGGTCCGACCGCCGGGCCTTCGTACCCGAGTTCTCCGATGCCCTGGCCAGCCTGAAAAAAGGCGAAACCACCAAGACGCCGGTGAAGACGCAGTTCGGCTACCACGTCATTCGCCTCGACGACACGCGCAAGCCGCAGATGCCGCCGCTGGATACCGTACGCGGCGAAATCGTCAAGCAACTGCAGCAACTGCGCATCCGCGACGCCATCACGGCAACGCGCGCCGGTGCAAAAATCGAATAATCAGCTAATAATGATTAAGCGGGGCATCGCCTCCGCTTTCATCTGACAGGGAGCCAAGCATGGCCAAAGAACATAATCAACTGCAGGACGTTTTCCTCAACACGCTGCGCAAGGAGCGCATTCCCGTGTCGGTGTTTCTCGTCAACGGCATCAAGCTGATGGGACGGATCGAGTCGTTCGATCAGTTCGTGGTGCTGCTGAAAGGCCAGGATCAGGCGGCGCAGATGATTTTCAAGCACGCCATCTCGACCATTTCGCCTTCGCGCGAAGTCGTGTTGCCGCCGCGCGACGCCGAGGCTTAAGCCCCGCTTTTCCTATTCGACATAGGCGGCCAGTAATTCGGCCGCCGTCGGCGCGTCCACCAGAACGGCTGCGCCGCCGCGATATGCCTGCTTGTGGCGGGCCGATATCGCATCCAGGTTCTGGCTGTCCTTCAGGTACACCACGACATAGCCCTCGGGATGCGCAGCCAGCCAGCGCGGCAGTTCCGCGCCGCGCAACTCGACCAGCGGCGCCTCCAGCCGGCCGACGAACTGGTATTGCGCGTGGTAGGTGGCGGCATTCGCCACCGGCAATCCTGCGTCCTGCACCTGCCTGATCGCCTGCGCCATCGGCTTGACGTCATACAGCGGCTTGAGCGACTGCATCGCCATCATCTGCACCAGCACCATCGTCAGTGCCCCCAGCAGCGACAGGTTCACCACCGGCGACACCCTGCGCCGGCTGGCCCCCCACACCACCAGCGCCAGCAGCACCAGGCCCGCACCCGTCCACAGCGGCGGGAGTTCGGCGACTTGATCGTTCAACGCGGCAATCCGACCACTGCCGGCCATCATCAACGCCACGCCCAGCACGGCTGCCAGCAAGGCTGGCAGCCCTACACCGGAAACGGAACGGCCGACCAGCACACGTGCGGTCAGCAGCGCGAACGCCGGGAACAGCGGCACCAGGTAATGCGGCTGCTTGCCGCTGATGAAGGAAAACGCGACGAATACCGGCAGCATCCAGGCCAGGCAAAAGCGCGTGCCGCGATCCAGGCCGAGCTTGCGGTGATGCGCCAGGGCTTTCCAGAATCCGGGCCAGACAAACCAGGGAAACAGCAGCAGAGGCAGCAGCGGCAGATACCACCAGAACGGCCGCCGGTGGGCGAAGGATTCGACCATGCGGTTAGCGGTCTGGCCCCAGAAAATCGCGTTGCGATACGCCTCGCCGCCTGCGATCCCGGCCGGGATCGACCACATCAGGGCGATCGCCGCACCCAGCAGCACCGCCAGCCCGACCCCGCCGAACCAGCGTCCCCACCTGAGGCCCGGGTTCCACCACAGCGCCAGCACCGTGACCGGCAACAGGTTGAGCAGGATGACCGGCCCCTTGGTCAGCACGCCCAGGCCGATCGCGACGCCCAGCATGACGAAACCGCGCCGTTTTCCCTCGCTGGCGACAAGCACGCCGTGCATGCCGAACAGCACCCAGAACGCCAGCATCACGTCGAACATGACCGTGGTGGAAAAGACGATCCACAACAGCGCGCTCACCAGCACCAGCGCGGCCTGCCCGCCGAGACCGGCATGCTGCGGCCACAGGCGGCGGGCGAGCAGGAAGGTCAGTATCAGTGCGCCGGNNCGAAAACAGCGGCAGCACCAGCCGCGGCCACCAGTCGTTGACGCCGAAAATCGCCCAGCCGGCATGGAACATCCAGAACATGAACGGCGGCTTGTGGCTGTAGGGCTCGCCGTTCTTGAACGGCACCAGGAAATCGCCGCGCAGCCACATTTCCCATGCGGCGCTGACGTAGCGCGTCTCGTCGATGGGCGTCAGCGGCCGCGCCAGCAGCGCCACGGCAGTCAGTGCCGCCAGCAGCAGCAGGCTCAGCAGCAACAGGCTGCGGCCGGTGGAATCAGGGTTGGCGTGTGGATTCATGTGACAACGGGTCGGCTTCTTCGAGTTCGGCGTCGATTTTGGCATCGAGACTCTGGCCATGGCGGAAATGGCGGTACAGATAAGCCCCCAGCGCGCCCGATACCAGGAACAGGCCGACGGCAAGGACGAGTTTCAGGGTCGGCGCAATGTGCACGCCGCTGCCGACCAGCGCGAACACCAGCGTCTGCGGCAGGTAGCCGAGCGCGGTGCCGGAAAAAAAATATGCGGGACGGATGCTGGAAATGCCGGCGGCCAGATTGGTCAGCAAATTGCTGCCCACCGGCAGCAGTCGGATCAGCACCGTCATGGAAAACGGATGGTCGTGTATGAAGCGGTCGAAGCGCCCGGCGCGCTCGCCCAGCCGCGCGCGCAGCAAGCCTCGGCCGAAGAAGCGCGCATAGAAAAAGCTCAGCATGCAGCCCACGAGCGCCGCCAGGGCGCCGAGCAGCGTGCCCAGTCCCACGCTGAAGGCATAGCCGCCAAGAAACGCGATGATCTGGCGCGGCAGGCCGATGGCAGTGAACAGCCCGCCCATCAGCAGAAACAGCAGCGCGCCGTTGACGCCGTGGCCGCGCACGCGCGCATCGATCCAGGCTTCGTTGACGCTGCTGCCGAGATCGCTGGTCTTGAACAGATAGCCCAGCAGCGCCAGGCTCAGCATCAGCGCCAGGCCCTTGAGGATGACGCGCGCTTTCATTCAGGCCGCATCAGAGATCGGAGTCGGGCTCGATCTGCGGCAGTCGCACACGCCGCTGCAGCCAGGCGACGCCGAACAGGTCGACGATGCCGACCCACAGCCGGTTGTGCACGCCGTATTTGGAGGTGCCGCGTTCGCGCGCGCGGTGGTGCACCGGCACCGACACCACCGCGCCGCCGTTGCGCATCACCAGCGCCGGCAGGAAACGGTGCATGTGGTTGAAGTTCGGCAGTTGCAGGAAGGTCTCGCGGGCGAACACCTTGAGGCCGCAACCGGTGTCCGGCGTGTTGTCGCGCAGCATGCGCGAACGCACGCCGTTGGCGATTTTCGACGAGATGCGGCGAATGAAGGTGTCGTTGCGCCTGGACCGCCAGCCCGCCAGCAGTTCCAGGTTGGCGGGCTGCGCCGGATCGGCCAGCTTCACCAGCAGCGCCGGGATGTCGGCTGGGGCGTTCTGGCCGTCGCCGTCGAGCGTGGCGATCCACTCGTAGCGCGCCGCGTTCACACCTGTCGTCACTGCGCGGCTCTGCCCGCACGATTCACGATGGCGGATCACCCGCAGCATGGGGAATTCGGCTTTCAGGGCGTCCAGGCGCGTCTGGGTGGCATCGGTGCTGCCGTCGTTGATATAGATGATTTCGAACGTGGTGTTGCCGGACAGCGCCGCGGCGATTTCGCGCACCAGTGGTTCGACGTTGTCTTGCTCGTTCTTGACGGGTACGACCACGGACAGCCTGCCGTGGTAGGCATGTTTCGGCATGATTTCAGCGTGGTCGAATTGTGTATGGCGGAGAGGGCGGGATTCGAACCCGCGGTGGGGATTAGCCCACACACGCTTTCCAGGCGTGCGACTTAAACCGCTCATCCACCTCTCCG
>DONB01000120.1 GCA_003510325.1 Thiobacillus sp.
AAACTCCGCATACACCGGGAAGCCGAACATGCACAGCACCCGATCCAGCGTGCCCGGCAGCACCGGCAGCTTGGCGTTGGTGCCCACCACCCAGTTGGGGCGTCTGTCCTGCTTCGCGGCCGACAACACCGCCCATTTTGAAATATCCAGCCCCAGCAGCGCCAGCGTCTGTTCCTCCCCCGCCGCTGCGGCCAGCTGGCGCAGGTAGTAGCCCTCGCCACATCCGGCATCGAGACAGCTGATGCTCGCGTCAACAGGCAGGCCGGCCAAAACCACCCGGCTCACCGCAGCGGCAATCGGCTGGTAGAAGCCCGCCGTCAGAAACCGCCGCCGCGCCGCGACCATCTCCTTGCTGTCGCCCGGGTCGCGCGAGCGCTTGTGCTGCACCGGCAGCAGGTTGGTGTAGCCCTGGCTGGCGATGTCGAAACTGTGGCCGGATGCGCAGGTCCAGGCGGAACCGGTGCAATGCAGGGACGTGCCGTCCAGCGGGCAGGCGAGCGCCTGGAATGGGGTGATGCGCATTGACTATTGCCCTGACAGCCCAAGGTGCAAGCAGAAGTGATGGCGCGACAGCTTAGCGTGAAAAACCCGGTCTATTTTCTGTTGTCCTCGCAAATGTTTCCCTGGCGTTCCGCATCATGGACAAACAACAAGCGGGGCGATGCCCCGCTTGTTTGCCCGTGTCGATGCGCTAGTCAGGCCCTGGTTCTACGTCGTGAATACCCCAGGCCTGCAAGACCGAGTCCCAGGAGAAGAATGGTCCCAGGTTCAGGAACCGACGTGGTGGTGAAGTTTAAAGCTTCGACGGCGTCGAGATCATATGCCTCGGGGTAATTAAAAACGCTCGTCGGCTGGTGGGCCGTGATCCGAAGGAAACTCCCGCTGTTTATTGCAGAACCGGATATGTCTACATCGGTGATACAAGGCGCACCAGGGAAACAAAAGGAAAAATCGCCCGGAAATGTTCCAACGCTGAAAAAGTTTGTGCCGTCAGCGCTGATATCCAGGACGAAGCCCTCTGCTGCCCCAAAAGTATCGAAAAACCTAAGGTCTGCCCCAGCCCCGTCAAAAAATGATCCGGAGCCAAAAGAGATCACGATCTGACCAGCCGTTCCCGAGGCGCCGCCGAGAGCCAATGCGGCCCCATCCAACGTCGTTACCGCCAGCGGATCATAAACACCATTGCCCGACGCGCCTAAATACGAACCGCCGGATTGGTCATACACGCCAAAACCAGTCCCGCCAGCGAAGCTGTTAACGGTGTCTGCATAGAAGGGTGCGGCGTTCGCCAGTGGGCTCAGCATCGCCAGAGCTGCAACCGCAAGCGTTTTCTTGAACATTATCGTTCTCCTGTGAATCAGTTGAGTTGGGGCGCGAATATCCAAGCAAGCACTGAGCCACTAAAAAAAACAAACGATAAGTCATGGGCTTGGCAAACATCGATCGCGAGCGTGCAGCGTTGATGTAAAAAACCTCGACAGGGTGTTGACGCGCTGGTTTTTGTGCAGATCCGGCTGACTGCAGGGGCATGCATGAAGGCAAAGAGGATGCACGATTCTGCCAAGGAAGAAGCGTCTTCTTCGATCCATTGCCAGCCTCGCCACAACCGCGAATGAAGCTTGAGAAATAAATAAGGGTCGACATCAAATTCTCGCGGCTACGCTGTTCGAAGCTGACCCTTATGGTTCTTCCCAGCCATCCTGGGTGGTAAGGGTCGATGGTGTCATCAGGGGAAAAAGGGCTTATTTCTTCCTATACTCATTTTCCGGTCAGTCCTTTTTTGGAGGTGTCATGTCAAGAACATCTGAGTTGGTGAAATTGCCTGGCGCTGTGGCCGCCGGCCTTTTTTCCAGAAAGGGGTTCCTGGAAGAGTTCGAAGGGGCGTTGACCGAAGCCGAGGCCGGAGAAATGGCGCACCTCTGCACAGCTATTACGATGACCATGGAAATGCAGGGTCGACTATTGGGCCGCATGGCCGATCAATCGGGATGGGATAGCTTTTACGGTTGGATGACGTGGGGGCCGGAAATGTCCATCGTCACGATTCACGACAGCATGTCCATCGTGAAAGGGCGGCAAACCTCGTTCAACCAGGTGATCAAGGCCATGACAGAGTCGGCTGATGCTGAACCAATCAAACCGGGTGGAAAAGGAGAGCCAAATGCCAACATTGGATGAATTGATGTCTTTGCCCGGGGTATATGGTGCGATCGAGTTTTCTTGCATGGGCGAGCTGGGGGAAATACGCGGTGATCTGAAACCTGATCTTGCGGAGCTTGTTGCGCATATGTGTGCCGCCAACATGGCGATTTACCGTATGCAGGCCTCGGGATGGACGAAGCTGACAGGTCAGCAAGGGTTTTTGCCTGAACGCGGTTTTGCCTTCGTGACCCTGGATAACGTGGTGATGGGAATGAACGGAAATGCGATTCTGGCGCACAGCAAGGATTTCGATTACGACGCGGCTTACCAGCGCTTCAATGCCACCGTCTGAGTTGGCGCCCGTAAAAGGAGAATTGCACCATGTCAGATTCGGATTTGGATAGCCTGTCCGGGCTCAGGGGCGTCGTTGCCACGCTGCGTTTTTATGACGATGGAACCCTTGCAGAGGCTGCAGGGCAGTTGGATCAGCTTGACATGCAACTGGCGGCCGAGTTGTGTTACGCGAATGGCCGCATCATGCACCATGGCAGCGATGTTCTCATGACCCTTTCCGGCACGGGGGGCTGGCCGCCGCGGGGCTGGATGATGATGGGGAATGAGATGTCCGTTTGCGCCGTAGCAGAAGTGGCCTGTTTTGTACGTAATCGCGAGGCGTCTTTCAACGATGTGTTTCGCAGCCTGGAAGCACTTTCCCAAAAATAAGCGTGACCCTTTGGTCGCCGGGTGCATGGCTAATAACCGATTTACGTCGGAATTTGCATGGCAGCCTGCATCGCCTGCTCGTCCCCCGGGTATCTCAGCACGGCATGGATGACCCCATTTATTCGAGTGCCTGGAAGGGCGTGACGCTCACAGCGCGATCTTCAGCTTGCGCCCGCCGGTAATGGCGAAACCTTCGCGCTCGTAAAACGCCAGAGTCTTGTCAAACTGGGGAAGCGGCGGGGTGGTCACTTCCAGCCGCGTCCAGCCCCGCGATTTGCCGAAAGACTTTGCCTGCGCCACGAGATCGAGTCCCACATTCCTTGAGCGGAATCCGGGACGCACGTACAGCTCGGGTATGGTTCCGAAGGTGCCTTCGGCATACAGGGCATGGCTTTCAACCATCGCAATGAAGCCGACCGCACCTTGTCGTTCGTCGCGTGCAACGAATACGAAATACGTTTCCCGGTCGAGAAAGTCCAAGAGCCGGCCTGTTGTTTCCTCGAGATCGAAATTGAATGCCTGAACACCGATGGCATCCATGATCTCTCCCAGCAATTCGCCGGCCATTTCGGCGACCTCACGCGCATCCTCGGCGCTTGCTCTAGCAATGATGATGTTCGGCGTCATCGTAATCCTGGGTCAGGTGAACCAGCATAAAAAACAGGGAACCGCAGGGGGCAGGCACGCGCCGGGAAGGACGTGATGCGCGTCGACTCGCGTCCTGATAACGGATTTACCCGAGCTTGCCAGACCGACTCTGCGCGATGTCGAAAAATTTTACAAATTTGCCTGGGCGTTTTATTCGAAAGATTTTGCGGACCCTCGGGGATCAGATCAATTGCCTGTAACAAAAGAAGTTTTTTGTTTTTTGTTTCTGTTGGCATGGGTTGTGCTTTTGCTGCGTGCGGTGGTGCGGGCGGGTCTGCACCATTTAAGGTTTATTAAAAAATCACACCTAGCGGAAAGAACAATATGAAACTCAAAACTTTGGCCATGGGACTGTTCCTGGCGACTAGCGTTACTGCCGCGCATGCGACCCTGTTCACCGGTTCCTACGGCACGCTCCTGGCGAACGAGAGTAACTGTGATGACTGCTCGACCGGTCAATACAACTTTGGTGCCGGTCATGACATCAATTTCTTCGGCACCACGTATTCCGGCCTGTACACCGGCTCCAACGGTTATGTGACCTTTGGCGGCGGCGCAAGCAGCTTCTCTTCGATCCCGCTCAATACCCAGGCGATCAGGCCGATGATTGCCGGTTTGTTCACCGACCTGGATTCCCGGGCCGACGCAGCATCCAATGTGTATCTGAATGACAGCACCGCCGGGCAACTGATCATTACCTGGCTGGACATGGGTCATTTCTCCCAGAACTATGGTGTTCGGAGCACGTTCCAGCTCGTGGTGCGCTCCGATCAGTTCGCCACGCCTGCCGGCGAAGGCCAGATCGGCTTCTTCTATGACGCCATCACGGACGGCAGCATCGCTTCTGCCGGATTCGGCGACGGTTTGGCGGCGATCAACCCCGGCGAGGTGTCCTTCTACAGCGGCGCACCGGCGAGCGGGCTTTCGAACAGCGCCCCGCGCTGGTACACGATCAACGAGGGCGTCCCGACCGAAAACAACGGCGTCCCCGAACCCGCGACACTGCTTCTGCTCGGCAGCGGTCTGCTGGGCCTGGGGCTTTCGCGCAAGTTTGCGAAAAAGGGCTGAATTCCGCCGATCCCTCAAATCGGCATGGGGCAGGTGCAACGCCCCATGCCGTGCCGCAATCGACAACGGGGTCAGGTCGTGCATCGACGTACGGGATGCACGACCTGACCCCGTTGCCATGAGCGCCTGGAATGGAATGACGCCCGGCGCTAAGGGGTGTGCGCCGGGGGCTGCAATGCCGCCTGCATCGCCTGCTCGCTCACCGGGTAGGTCAGCACGGCATGGATCGGAAACAGTTCCAGCAGCTTGCCGATATGCTCTTCTTCACGCGGATGGATGAACACGATCACCTTCGCCTGTGGCGCAAAGCGTTGTAGCGTTCGGATCGTGACATCCAGATTGGAGACGTTTGCGCCGGCGTAATTGTTGCCCCAGCCGTAAATGAACTCCCCCACGAAAAAATCCGGCGGCTGTTTCTGCATCGCCCGGTGAAGATTGCGGGCCGAGTCGAAGCGCTCTGCCGCGATGCCGAGCTTGCGGTACAGGGCGCCGAGGTCGGGGTGGAAGGGGGATTCGATCAGGGAGAACAGTGTTTGCATGTTGCTGACGTGATACATGGGAGTTTATCGATCCGGTTGCTGTTCGAGGCGGGTCCCTTGAATGCCCTGGGCAACGCCATGCTCATTCGGCAAGCACCTTGCTTATGCCATCCGACCAGTCTGAAACAAACGTCTCGATCGACTCGGCGAACTCCGGGTCAGGATGCGTCTTGTCGATAGTGCAGTGAATGACCACATGCTCCCGCATCTCGTCCAGCGTGACCGTCCATGCCAGCGCATGCGGGCAGTCGAGCAGCGCGTAGCGCACGCCGTTGCGCAACTCGTCGCGCCGCAGGCTGAATCCGCCCCAGAGGCAGTAAATGTCGCCTGCGTCGCCGTCGCCCGGCGTGGCCGTGCTGATGGATGCACACAGCGCAGGCAGGTTGTGGATAGCCAGGAGCGCCTTGAGGGCGGGGACGTCGAGCCTGGGCTGGTGGAGTGTGCGAAAGAATTCCATGCGTGTTCGTCTAACGAGAGTTTGATTGATGCTGCATGACCTGGCCGATCGAATGCGCGCCCGGCGCGTAGGCCGCCATTGCCGCGCCGGTGGCCGAGACGAAAACGCCGGTCAGCACAAAGGGCAAGGCGGTGCGGCGCACCGCGGACTCCAGCCAGTGCGGCGAGTCGGCGGCCTTGATCCTGCGATAGAGCGCGTAGGATAACGCGCCGTCGACCAGCAGTTCGGCAAACAGCATCGGCGCGGCGTAGACCACATACAGCGAGGCCAGCGCGAGGCCGAGCGCGAAGACGACGGCGATGAGGGGAATCGCGAGTTCGTCGGCGCCATCGCCCACCGCGCTTGTCGCTTCGGCCAGCGGCGAGGAGTCGGAATCG
>DONB01000079.1 GCA_003510325.1 Thiobacillus sp.
GCCGGATTGTTGCCTTCGAGCTTGACCAGAATGACGTTGCTGGTCGCCCCGGGCATCCGCTTCAGGCGCACCAGCGGGGTGTTGCCGACGCAGTCTTCGATGGTCTTGTACATGCCTTACTGGCGTCCGATCGGCAGATAATCGAAGCCCATCCCGCGCATCGCCTGCGGTTCGTACAGGTTGCGGCCGTCAAAGATGAGCGGCGACTTCAGCAGCGATTTCATGGTGTCGAAGTTGGGGCTGCGGAATACTTTCCATTCGGTGACGATCAGCAGCGCGTCGGCACCTTTCAGCGCATCCATCGGACTGTCGACCAGCAGCAGGTCGGCGCGCTCGCCGTAGATGCGGCGCGTTTCCTCCATCGCCGCCGGATCGTAGGCCGACACGCTCGCGCCCATCGCCCACAGCGCTTCCAGCATGCTGCGGCTGGGCGCCTCGCGCATATCGTCGGTGTTCGGCTTGAACGCAAGACCCCACATGGCAAAGCGCTTGCCCTTGAGGTCGGAGCCCAGCCTGGCGGTCAGCTTGTTGACCAGGATCTGTTTCTGCGCGTCGTTGGCATCTTCCACCGCGTCGAGCACACGCAGCGGGATGCCGTTTTCCTGCGCGGTGCGGCGCAGCGCCTGCACGTCCTTGGGGAAGCACGACCCGCCGTAGCCGCAGCCGGCATACAGGAAGTGATAGCCGATGCGCGGATCGGAGCCGATGCCGTGGCGCACCTGCTCGATGTCTGCGCCGAGTTTTTCGGCCAGCACGGCGAGTTCGTTCATGAAGGAAATGCGCGTCGCCAGCATGGCGTTGGCGGCGTACTTGGTGAGCTCGGCGCTCCTGACGTCCATCACCGTCAGGCGATCGTGGTTGCGCTGGAACGGCGCATACAGCTGGCGCAGCAGCTGGGTGGCGCGATCGCTGTCGGTGCCGATCACGATGCGGTCGGGCTTCATGAAGTCGTCCACCGCCGCGCCTTCCTTCAGGAATTCGGGATTGGAGGCGACGTTGAATTCGAGTGCGACGCCGCGCTTGGTCAATTCTTCCTGCAAGGCCGCCTTCACCTTGTCGGCCGTTCCCACCGGCACGGTGGACTTGTCGACCACCAGCTTGTAGTCGGTCATGTGGCGGCCGATGTTGCGCGCGGCGGCAACCACGTACTGCAGGTCGGCCGAACCGTCCTCGTCCGGCGGGGTGCCGACGGCGATGAACTGGATCTGGCCGAAGGCTACCGATTCCTCGATGTCGGTGGTGAAGTGCAGCCGGCCTGCGGCGACGTTGCGCTTCACCATGTCTTCCAGCCCGGGCTCGTAAATCGGGATGCCGCCGGCTTTCAGGGTCTCGATTTTTTTCGGATCGACGTCGAGACACAGCACTTCGTTGCCGACTTCCGCCAGACAGGTACCCGTCACCAGTCCCACATAACCCGTTCCAATAACCGTGATTTTCACTGCGTCTTCTCCCTAAGCGTTTTGTATGTCGGATCGAATCTGTTGCAACGCGGCGAGCGGGTCGGGCGCTGCCGTAATCGGGCGGCCGATCACCAGATCGGTCGCGCCAGCGCGCAAAGCCTCCACCGGCGTCATCACGCGCCGCTGGTCGCCGGTGTCGGCCCCGGCCGGGCGTATCCCCGGCGTGACCAGCCGGAAGTCGGTTCCCAGGTCGGCGCGCAGCAGGGTGGCCTCCTGCGCCGAGCAGACTACTCCATCGAGCTTGCAGGCCTGTGTCAGGCGCGCCAGCCGCAGCACCTGGTCGGCAGGCGAACCGGCCACCCCCACCTCGCCCAGATCCTCGGCGCTCATGCTGGTCAGCACGGTCACCGCGATCAAGAGCGGCGGATGCGGCAAATCCGCGAGCGCCTCGCGCGCCGCCTCCATCATGCGGCGTCCGCCCGAGGCGTGCACGTTCATCATCCACACCCCCAGGCTCGCAGCCGCGCGGCACGCCGCAGCCACGGTATTCGGAATGTCGTGGAATTTCAGATCGAGGAAAACCTCGAATCCGCGCGCCACCAGCGCCCGCACCAGATCCGGCCCTGCCGCGGTGAACAGCTCCTTGCCCATCTTGAGCCGGCACAGCGCCGGGTCGAGCCGCTCCACCAGCGCCAGCGCGGACGCCGCGTCAGCATAGTCCAGCGCCACAATGATCTTCGTCGAATTCACGCTCTTCCTTGCACCTTGCGTCTTGGATCTTGCATCTCAGTTCTCCCCCTCGCGCCGCTCGGGATCGAAACTGTCCCACCGCCCGCACGCCGGGCAGCGCCAGAAGAACTGCTTGGCCTTGAAGCCGCAGCTGCCGCACTGATAGCGCATCATGCGCTGGCTGTGCGAGGCGACCAGGGTTTTTTCCACCTGCAGCAGTTCGCGTTCGTCGGGTTCGGCATTGATGAGTTGCGCTTCGAGCAGGCGATCCAGGGTGCGCAGGCTGGGATTGCGGCGCAGTTCCTCGCGCGCCAGCTGGCTGGCTGCGGCCGCGCCCTCGGCTTCGGATACGGCGAGATACAGGGCATTGAACACGTCCTGCGACGGCTGCCGGGCATGCAGCGCACGCAGCCACTGCACGCCCTCGGCGAGCCGCCCAAGCTGGCGGTAGCTACCGAGCACGCGCTCGACCACCAGTGCCATGTGCGCCGCGCTCTGCGCTTCGACCAGGCGCCAGTCGGAAATCGCGGCCTCGTGCTTGCCCGCAGCCGCATCGAGGTCGCCCGCCATCAGGTTGGCGCGCACCGACTGGCGGTTGGCCGAGAGTGCCTGCTGCAGATGCGCTGCGGCGGCATCAGGATCGCCCTTCGCCGCTTCCAGCAGCGCCAGCTCGCAATGAAAGTGGGCGATATCGGCGTTGAGCGGCTTGCTGGTGTCCTTTTCCAGCAGGCGCGCCGCATCGATGGCCTTTTGCCAGTCTTTTTCCTGCACGTAGATTTCCAGCAGGTAGGTGCGCGCCAGGCCGTGCTGCGGGGTTTCCAGCAGCTTGCCGAACACCTGTTCGGCGCGGTCGAGCAGCCCGGCCTTGAGGTAGTCCTGCCCCAGTTCGCTCATCGCGCGCAGGCGCTGCTCTTCGGCCAGGCCTTCGCGCTCCAGCAGGTTTTCGTGCATGCGAATGGCACGGTCGATCTCGCCGCGGCGGCGAAACAGGCCGCCCAGCGCAAAGTGCAGGTCGATGGTTTCGGGTTCGAGCTTGACGACTTCGAGGAAGGCTTCGATCGCCTTGTCGGGCTGCTCGTTGAGCAGAAAATTCAGCCCGCGGAAATACGAATTGGGCAGCGCGCGCGACTCGGTCACCACCTGGCGAATGTCGATCCGCGCGGCCAGCCAGCCCAGTACGAAAAACAGGGGAAACGCCAGCAGCCACCAGAACTCGAATTCCATGGCGACTTACACGACGGGCATGTCGGTGGTTTGCGTGACCGTATCCAACTCGGTCGTCTGCGGCCTGCGGCCCAGTTCGCGACGCAGGCGGAACAGGGTGGGCAGCAGGGCCAGCCCCCCCGTCAGCGCGCCCAGCAAGAATGCCAGTCCCAGCATGACGATCAGCGGCGACTGCCACACATAGCCCAAATAGGAATTGAACGTGACGCTATGGCTGTTTTTCAGGGCAAAGCCCAGCACCAGCAGAAACACCAGCAGTTTCGCCAGCAAGCCCAGATAGTGCGTTAGATTTTTCATGTGTGTGCGCCAGGAAGTCCGCCCATTTTACCCGCGCGGCGCCAATCGCCAAAGAAAACGGCGCCTTGCGGCGCCGTTTTCCGGGTCATGCTGTCCTTGCCTGCTTGTCAGAGCGGAAAATCCACCCGGTCGCGCAGTTCCTTGCCCGCCTTGAAGTGCGGCACATACTTGGCCGGCACCTGAACGCGCTCGCCCGACTTGGGATTGCGACCGAGACGCGCGGGCCGGAAGCTCAGACTGAAGCTGCCGAAACCGCGGATTTCGATCCGCTCGCCGCGCGACAGGTTCTTCGCCAGCGCGTCGAGGATCGTCTTCACCGCCATCTCGATATCCGCAACCGAAAACTGCGAATGCCGCGACGCCAATTGAGCAATCAGCTCGGACTTGGTCATGGCTTACTCGGCGTTCTTGTTGTCGAGCTTGGCTTTCAGCAGCGCACCGAGGTTGGTCGAACCGCTGGCGGCCGCTGCGGATTCGGCGGCGAATTTCTTCATCGCGGAATCCTGCTCGGTCATGTCCTTGGCCTTGATCGACAGGTTGATCACGCGGTTCTTGCGATCGACGTTGATGATCATGGCTTCGATTTCGTCGCCTTCCTTGAAGTGGCTGCGCATGTCTTCGACACGATCGCGCGAGACTTCGGAAGCACGCAGGTAGCCTTCCATGTCGCTGTCCAGCTGCACGGTGGCGCCCTTGGCTTCCACGGTCTTGATGGTGCCCTTGACGATGCTGCCCTTCTCGTGGCCGGTCGCGTAGCTGGTCAGCGGATCGCCTTCGAGCTGCTTGATGCCGAGCGAAATGCGCTCGCGCTCGAGGTCGATGCCGAGCACCACGGCTTCCACATCCTGGCCCTTGCGGAAGTTGCGCACGGCCTCCTCGCCGGGAACGCTCCACGACAGGTCGGACAGGTGGACCAGGCCGTCGATGCCGCCCGGCAGGCCGATGAACACGCCGAAGTCGGTGATCGACTTGATCGCGCCGCTGACCTTGTCGCCCTTCTTGTGGTTCATCGAGAAGTCTTCCCACGGGTTCGACTTGCACTGCTTCATGCCGAGCGAGATGCGGCGCTTGTCTTCGTCGATGTCGAGCACCATGACTTCGACTTCGTCGCCCAGCTGCACGATCTTGGAGGGGCTGACGTTCTTGTTGGTCCAGTCCATTTCGGAGACGTGCACCAGGCCTTCGATGCCCTCTTCGATCTCGACGAACGCGCCGTAGTCAGTCAGGTTCGCGACCTTGCCGAACATGCGGGTGCCCTGCGGGTAGCGGCGTGCGATGCCGACCCACGGATCGTCACCCAGTTGCTTGATACCGAGCGAAACGCGGTTCTTCTCGGTGTCGTAGCGCAGGATCTTGGCTTCGAGTTCCTGGCCGACGTGCACCACTTCGGACGGGTGCTTGACGCGGCGCCAGGCCATGTCGGTAATGTGCAGCAGGCCGTCGATGCCGCCCAGATCCACGAACGCGCCGTAGTCGGTGATGTTCTTGACCACGCCCTTGACGATGGAGCCTTCCTTCAGGTTCTCCATCATCGCTTCGCGGTCGGCACCCATGGTCTCTTCCAGCACGGCACGGCGCGACACCACGACGTTGTTGCGCTTGCGGTCGAGCTTGATGACCTTGAATTCCATTTCCTTGTATTCGAACGGGGTGGTGTCCTTGACCGGACGCATGTCCACCAGCGAACCCGGCAGGAAGGCGCGCAGGCCGCCCACCAGCACCGTCAGACCGCCCTTGACCTTGCCCTGCACCATGCCGGTGACGATGCGGCCTTCGTTCATCGCCGCTTCCAGATCCAGCCATGCGGCCAGCTTCTTGGCGCGCTCGCGCGACAGCTTGGTCGCGCCGAAGCCGTCTTCGATCGACTCGATGGCGACTGCAACGAAATCGCCGATATTGGCTTCGATCTCGCCCTGGTCGTTCTTGAATTCCTCAAGGGGAATCAGGCTCTCGGACTTGAGGCCGGCATTCACCGTCACGAAGTTGTGGTCGATGCCGATGATTTCGGCAGTGATGACTTCACCCTGGCGCATTTCCTGATGGGTGAGGGATTCCTCGAACAGGGCGGCAAAGCTTTCCATCGAAGCGGGAGCGGAAGTAGCGGTAGCAGTAGACATTAAAACCTTCAGTCCGTCGGTGAGGACGGGGTTAGTTGCACATCGCCGGCCTGCGGGCGCAGGACCGACACGGGACATTCATCAATTACCTTGTTTGCTGCGCGCCTTGCATAAAGCGTAGTGCGACAGCACCGCCTGCACCGCCGACTCGATATCCATGTGGGTCGTATCGAGCAACAGCGCATCGGCTGCGGGTTTGAGCGGCGCCACGGCACGGGCCGTGTCGCGCGCATCGCGCGCCTGCATATCAGCAACAAGGGCGGGGAGATTAGCAGAGTTCCCCTTTTCGATCAACTGCTTATACCGCCGCTCGGCACGCGCCTCGGCGCTGGCGGTGAGGAAGACCTTGGCCGCCGCGTCGGCGAACACCACGGTGCCCATGTCGCGACCGTCGGCCACCAGGCCGGGCGCCTGGCGGTAGGCACGCTGGCGGTCGAGCAGCGCCGCGCGCACCGCCGGCAGCGCCGCCACTTTCGAGGCGCCTTCGCCGACCGCCTCGGCGCGGATGGCGTCGGTGACGTTTTCCTCGGCCAGCCACACCGCGCTGTCGTGAAAGCTCGCGGGCAGCGTGGCCGCCAGTTCCGCCACCCGGGCCTCGTCGCCCAGCGCCACGCTCTGTTTCATCGCCGACAGCGCAGTCAGCCGGTAGAGCGCGCCGCTGTCGAGGAAATGGAAGCCGAGCGCGGTCGCCACCCGCTCGGCCACGGTGCCTTTACCGGAGGCGGATGGACCGTCGATGGCAATGACCGGGATGGAGGCGGATGCGGCGTTCATTGGGCAATCGTCGAAAAAATCTTGAAATACGTCGGGAAGGTCTTGTTCACGCACGCCGGATCGTTGATACGGATCGGCACGCCGCCGAGCGTCACCAGCGACAGGCACATCGCCATCCGGTGGTCGTCGTAAGTGTCGATGACGGCATTGGGAATCAGCTGTTCCGGCGGCGTGATGCGGATGAAGTCCGCGCCCTCTTCCACCGTCGCGCCGACCTTGCGCAGCTCGGCCGCCATGGCGGCGATGCGGTCGGTTTCCTTCACCCGCCAGCTGGCGATGTTCCTGAGCGTGGTCGTGCCATCGGCGAACAGCGCCGCCACCGCCAGCGTCATCGCGGCGTCGGGGATGGCGTTGCAGTCGATGTCGATCGCTTGCAGGCGGCCCGACCGTGGCGCACTGGCCTCGATCCAGTTCGGACCCATGTCGATCTGCGCGCCCATCTGCGCCAGCGCGTCGGCAAAGCGCACGTCGCCCTGCACGCTGTCGCGGCCCACGCCCTGCACCCGCACCGGGCCACCGCCGATGGCGCCGGCAGCAAGGAAATACGACGCCGACGAGGCATCGCCTTCGACCCAGATTTCGCCCGGGCTCCGGTAGTGCGCCGCCGCCGGCACGCCGAAGCCCTGCCAGCCGTTGCGCGCGATGTCCACGCCGAAGCGGCGCAGCATCGCCAGCGTGATCCCGATGTAGGGCTTGGAAATCAGTTCGCCCACGACTTCGATCGTGGTGTTGCGCTGCCGCAGCGGCAGCGCCATCAACAGGCCGGTGAGGAACTGGCTNNGCACCTCGGTGGTGTCGCCGGCGAGCTCAGCCGGATGGATTTTCAGCGGCGGAAAGCCCTCCTCGCCGAGATAGTCGATGCGCGCGCCCAGGCGGCGCAAGGCGTCGACCAGATCGCCGATCGGCCGCTCGTGCATCCGCGCCACGCCTTTCAGCACATATTCGCCGCCGGACAGCGCGCATGCGGCAGTGAGCGAACGGAAGGCCGTGCCGGCATTGCCGAGGAACAGCTCGGCCTGCTTGACCGGAAATGCGCCGCCCACGCCCGTGATTTCATAATCATCGGAATCGCTGACTCGCGTCACGCCCACGCCCAGCGTGCGCAAGGCATCGAGCATCACCCGGGTGTCGTCGGAATCGAGCAGCGCGCGCACGATGGTCGTGCCTTTCGCCAGCGCAGCCAGCAGCAGCACGCGATTGGAAATGCTTTTGGAGCCCGGCAGGCGCACCGTGCCGCCGGCGGCGGTGCTTGCGGGTAGATCGAGAAATTCCATCAAGTTTTTTTGTGTGCCCAGTTATTGCGTGCCTCACGGGCACGCGAAAAAGTCGCCAGCAAGGCCTCGGCATCCTCGGCCGACACGGCGCTGCGCAACGCCTGCAGCGCGGCGACGTAGGCATCCAGTTCGGTCAGCAGGGCATCGCGGTTCGCCAGCGCGATGTCGCGCCACATCTCCGGGCTGCTGCCGGCGATGCGGGTGAAATCGCGGAAACCGCAGGCGGCAAAGCGAAAGAAAACGGCCCCATCCGCGCGCTGCGCCAGTTCGTCCACCAGCGCGAACGCCGCCAGATGCGGCAGGTGGCTCACCGCCGCGAACACGCGGTCGTGCAGATCGGCCTCCAGCGTCTCGACCTGCGCCCCAGCCGCCTGCCACAACGCTGTGACGGTGGCAGTCGCATCGGCGCGGGTGTCGGCCTGCGGCGTCAGCACCACTTTCCTGCCCTGATACAGATCGGCGCGCGCAGCGCCGGGTCCGCTCTGCTCGGAGCCGGCAATCGGC
>DONB01000162.1 GCA_003510325.1 Thiobacillus sp.
GGCAACCTCACCATGACCAACCATCCGATCCACCTGCATGGGGTGGAATTCGAGGTGACCGGCACCGACGGCGGGCCCACGCCGAAGGGCTCGCGCTGGCCGGAGGTGACCACCGACATCGCGGTCGGCCAGATGCGGCAGGTCGAGTTCCTCGCCGACGAGGAAGGTGACTGGGCCTTCCACTGCCACAAGAGCCACCACACNNGAAATGCCCCTGCCCGACAACACGCTGCCGATGATGACCGGCCAGGGCCAGTTCGGAGCGGTGGAGATGGGTGGCATGTTCACCGTGATGAAGGTGCGGCGCGAGCAGAAGCGCGGCGATTATTCCGACCCCGGCTGGTTCAAGCATCCGCCTGGCACGGTGGCGCGCGAAGTCGAGGGGACGGTGGCTGAGCCGGTGCGTGCGCCGCAATCCGCTTCGCCCCAGGGTACGCCGAACGACGTCGAAGTTACCGTACGCAAACCCACCGGCCATGCCGGCCATTGATTTCAGGAGATGAGATGAAACCCGCTCTGTTGTTGATCGCACTGCTGTCGATGGCCGCGACCCTGACCGCTCAGGCGCATGGCGAGAAGAAGCACGCGCCGGCCGTGGACCCCGTCGCCCAACAGACCGCCTGGGGCATCGCCGGCCGGCCCGCGCAGGTCACCCGCACGATCACCATCGTCATGACCGATGCCATGCGTTTCACGCCTGACACGCTCACCGTGCAGGAAGGCGACACCGTGCATTTCGTCGTCAAGAACCGGGGCCGCATGCTGCACGAAATGGTGATCGGCACGCCAGGCGAACTGGCGAAACATGCCGCCATGATGGCCAAATTTCCGAACATGGAGCACGACGAGCCCTACNNCTGCGCGCGGTCAACCGCGGCAAAGTGCTGCACGAGATCGTGATCGGCACGCCCGAAGAACTTCAGGCACGCACCGAGATGATGAAAAAATACCCCGACATGGAGCACGACGAGCCCTACATGGTGCATGTTGACCCGGGCAATTCCGGTGAAATCGTCTGGCATTTCAACCGCGCGGGACGCTTCGAATTCGCCTGCCTGATCGCCGGTCACTACGAAGCCGGCATGCGCGGCACCCTCACCATCAACCCGAAACAAGGAGCTGAAAAATGAAAACATGGATTCCCCTGCTGGCCGCAATGGCGATATCCGCGCCGATATACGCCGAGCCCGTGACCCAGCCCGCCGCCGCCCAGACCCGTGCGATGAGCGAAGGCGTGGTGCGCAAGATCGATGCGGCGAACGGCAAGATCACCCTCAGGCACGGTCCGATCGCCAATCTCGACATGCCGCCGATGAGCATGGTGTTCCGGGTGCAGCCGCCCGAACTGCTGGACGGCCTCAAGGTGGGCGACAGGGTGACGTTCCATGCCGAGGATATCGATGGCGCCTATACCGTGACGGCGATTCAGGTTGCGCCCTAGCGCCGCGTAAACGGGATCGGGCAAGCCCGGGCCTGAATAAGTGGGCGTTTTGTACTAGATTGATAGGAGGTGTTGTCGGACGCCCACGCAGTCGCGTGGGCGGCTTTTTTCACTGTCGTACAGGAGACCACGATGAAACACGTATTGCTGACGGCCTTTTCCCTGGGCATGGCGCTGGCCAATCCGGCGCAGGCAGACAATCACATGCCATCCCGCGATCAGGTCCAGACCCAGGATCGCGAGCAAATTTATGGCTCTGAACTGATGACGCAGCAGGAGCGCGCCGAGTACCAGACTCGCATGCGAGCTGCTAAAACCCAGCAGGAACGCGAGCAGATACGCCTGGAACACCACAAGCAGATGCAGGAACGCGCCAAGGCGCAGGGCAAGACCCTGCCAGACATGCCGCCTGACGGCATGGGGCCTGGCAGCCGGATGGGTCCGGGCGGGGGCGGAGGAATGGGGCCCGGCGGACGGGGCTACTGAGTCTGAGCGGCGGACATATTTTGCCGCTGTAGGGGCTCAGGCCCGTCCGGGCGCATGGCTGAAATGCAGCGTGGCGGCGAAGCCGCAGCCGCCGTCTGCGCGCGGCAGGCCGTCGTCGAGTTTCAGCCGGGCATGTGACAGGGCTGCGATGCGGGCAACGATCGACAGGCCCAGCCCGCACCCCTCCCCTTCGGTCTCGCCACGCACGAAGCGCGCGGTCAGTCGTGTGCGCAATTCGGAGACCACGCCGGGACCGTCGTCTGCCACGCTCAGCGCGCAGCCTGAAGCGGTGGGGACAAGGCGCACCTCGATGCGTGCCCCCTCGCCTGCATAACGCAGCGCATTGTCGACCAGGTTGCGCAGCGCGATCTGCAACCAGGCCGGCGCGACTGCAATCGTGCAGCCCAATGCGGCGTCGACGTTCAGCGATTGTCCTTGCCGTTGTGCCTGCGGGCGCATTTCGTTGCAGACTTCCGCGATCAGCGCAGCCGGATCAAGCGATTGCGGCGCAATGTCCTGGCGTGCCGGGTCGACGCGCGCCAGGGTCAGCAGCTGCTCGACCAGGTGCGTCATGCGGTCGACGCCGGCGATCACCTGCACCAGCGCGTGCTGCCGGCTGTCGTCCGCCTGCGCACGCATCGCCACCTGCGCCTGCACTTTCAGGGCTGCCAGTGGGGTGCGCAATTCGTGCGCGGCATCCGCGGTGAAGCGGCGTTCGTTGTCGAAGGCTTCGGCGACGCGCCGGATCAGTGCGTTGAGTGCGGTGCGTAGCGGCACGATTTCGCTTGGCAACGGAACGGCCTCGTCGAGCGGCGCCAGCGCCTGCGCATCGAGTGCGCCGACCTGCTGCGCCACCGCGTCCACCGGTCGTAGTGCGCGGCTGACGACCCACCACACCGCAAGCGCCATCAGCGGCAGCGCCAGCATCGCCGGCAGCAGCAGCGACAGCCCGATCTCGCGCGCCAGCCGTTCGCGCGCTGCGTGAGCCTGTCCGACCACCACGCGGTATTCCGCGTCGTCGTCCTGCACTGCATAAAAGCGCCAGCGTTCCCCCTGATGCGGGTTTTCGCTGAAGCCTGCCGCCATGGTCGTCTCGAATCCGGCGTGGCCGGGTGACGTTACCAGGCGCTGCGTCCTGCCGTCCTCAGCATGCCAGATTTCGAATGCGATCGGCACCGGGTAGCGTCGGGCATGCTCGTGCAATTCCTTCACGAAATGTTCGACCTCGCCGCCGGCCACGATCGCCAGCAGGGTTTCGCCCACCTGCGTCAGCTGGTTGTCGAGCAGTTCGTCCGCTTCGTGGTGGGCGCGCTGGTAGACGACCAGCACGGACAGCAGCCAGATCGCCGCCACGGTGCTGGTCAGCAGCCAGACCAGCCGGCGGCGCAGCGAATAGGCCGTGGTTGTGCTCATGCGCTGGGCGTCGCCGAGGCCATGTAGCCGACGCCTCGTACGGTGCGGATCAGTTCGCCTCCGAGCTTCCTGCGCAGATGGTGGATGTGGACTTCGAGCGCATTGCTGTCGACCGCGTCGTTCCAGGTGTAGAGCTGTTCTTCCAGGGCGCGCCGAGTCAGAACCCGTTCGGCGTTTTGCAGCAGCAGATGCAGCAGGTCGAATTCGCGGGGGGTCAGTTCGACGGCCTCGCCGGCGCGCGTGACCGTGCGCGCTGCCGGATTGAGTTCGATCTCGCCCAGCGTGAGCACCGGCTCGGGACGCCCGTGGGCACGACGTACCAGCGCGCGCAGGCGGGCGGCGATCTCGTCGAGGTCGAAGGGCTTNNGTCGCGCGCGGTGAGGATCAGCACCGGCGTCGCGTCGTGGCGGCCGCGCAGCCATTGCAGCACCGACAGGCCGTCGCGCTTCGGCAGCCCCAGGTCGAGCACCACCGCGGCAAAGGCTTCGGTGGACAGGGCGGCCACCGCCGTCTCGCCGTCGCGCAGCCAGTCGACCGCGTAGCCGGCCTGCGTCAGTCCGGCCTTGAGGCCGTCGCCCAGCAGGCGGTCGTCTTCAACCAGCAGGATGCGCATCGCGTCGTTTCATTTGGGAATCCTGACCGTGTCCTCGTCGAATACGCCTTTTTCCGCCTGCCGGTGGCACGCCGCGCAGTTGGCGGCGGAGCCTACCGACTTGCGTGTCCAAGTCGCGCGCGGCACCTCGTCGTGCTTCTTCACGAACCAGGTGGTTTCGGTGATGCGCAGCGGTGCTGTGTTCCTGTCCATGCGCTGCATCACCTTGTCGCCCATGCGGCTGGTGCCGCTGTCGGCGGCGTTGGCTTCGAGAAAGCGCAGGATATCAGCCTGGGTGGCCGGATCAAGGCTGGCGTTCTCGCCGAAATGCTGCTCGAGGCCGCCCATCACGCGCCGCCATGACGCGCGCGGCAGCAACGCGGGAGAATAGGCCAGGTGGCAGCTGGCGCATTCCTGCTGCCAGTTCTTGTGGGCGAGGCGGGGCATCAGGTCGTCGCCGCCACTGTCGCCGCGCGCCTCGCCGCCCGACGGCAGCGAAAACGCCAACAGACTGAATGTGCCGACTGCCGCCAGCACCCCGATTCCACGTAACAGGTAATTCATGCTGTGCCCCTTATTTGAACTTGTTCAGAAAGGCGATGAAATCGCCCTTTTCCTGCGCGCTGCATTCGCGCGCGAGCACGTCGGTGCAGTTGCGGCGAAACCATTTCTCGACCTTGGCCGCGTCGGTGAAGCGTGCTGGATTGGCGGCCGGCGCCAGCGGCTCGATGCGCTTGCCGACGCGAGTCTGTCCAGCCTGTTTCGGATTCGCGGTGTGACAGCTGGCGCAGCTCTGCATGGCGCCGTTTTTTCCGGGATGTTCGCTGCGGTAGAGCGCTTCGCCGCGAGTGGGCGACAGCGCAGTCACCGCCACGCCGGCCTGCTGCGCGTAGCGCGCCATGAAGTTTGCGGGGCTGTCGGCCGAAGCGTGGGCTGACAGCAGCATCAACCCTGCCCATGCAATCCGTTTAATCATGCTGCACCCCCGGCTTGGCATCGAGGTATTGCTTGCCGGTGACCATGCTCTGCGCCACGCGTTCGCCGCGCAGTTGGTGGAACACCAGCGCCGCCATGTGCAGACCGACGAAGCCCAGCATCAGGACAAAGCCGAATTCGTGGGGATCTTCCGTCAGGTCTTCGACCCAGCCGGCGCTGCCCAGCCAGGCGGCGAGCGGACCGGTATTGAATTCGCTGGCGGCGAGTCCCAGGCCGGTGACGACCATCAGTGCCATCACGCCGTAGGCAAACAGGTAGGCGAGACTGGCGATGGGGTCGTGTCCGACGCGATGGGCGCTCGGCAGGCGCAGGGTCTTCAGGCTGGCCTTCCACGTCGCGGGGTGCCACAGATCCCGCCAGCGCGCGCTGGCAGGGCCGACGAGGCCCCACAGCAGGCGCGTCAGCAAGGCCACGGTCAGAGCGTAGCCGGCGAGGATGTGCAGGTTCCAGACCGCGCTTTCCCAGGGGCCGTGCTCGAACGCTTCGGCCAGCTGGCTGCTTATTATGAGCGCGACGACGGACAGCGCGATGCCCCAGTGCAGGACCCGCAGCAACGGGTCGTATACGCGGCGGGATTGAATGTTCGAATGCGACATGGTGACCTCCTCGTGGGATGCGATGAACTCACTCTAAAGTCGCATTCTTATCGCATCCTTAAGTCGTCCGGCAGATCGACATGCTGCAGCAGACCATCGCGCGCTCGCCGGGCGGTTTCCTGGTAGGCATCGATTGCGCGCGCCACCAGCGTGTCCGGNNTGTGGTGGGCATCCAGCCGCCAGTCTTCGATCTTGCGTCCTGGACTCAACACCACCAGCTGGTCTGGCGTCAGATATCCAAGTTTTTGATAGGTGGCGATGAAGGCGCGCCCGGCATCGGGATAGGCATGCAGCACGCTGCGCCCCATGAAGCGGGTGTGCTCGGCGAGACCCAGCAGGTCGAGCACGCTGGGCACGAGATCGATCTGGCTGGCGAGCCGGGTGTCAGTATGCGGCGCCAGATGTGCGGGCGAATAGACGATTGCGGGGATATGGTAGTTTTCCGGCGGAATGCTGGTGCGACCCTTGCTCGACGCGCAGTGGTCGGCCACCAGCACGAACACCGTGTCCTTGAACCAGGGTTTCGTGCGCGCCATCTCGATGAAGCGGCCCACTGCGTAGTCGGAATATTTCACTGCACCCGGGCGGCCGCGCGGCAGGTCGATGCGGCCTTCGGGAAAAGTGAACGGCGTGTGATTCGACGTCGTCATCAGGTGCATCAGGAAGGGCTTGCCGCTGGCGGCGTCGCGGTCCATCTGCTCCAGCGCGTAGTCGTACAGATGTTCGTCGGCCAGTCCCCAGATGTTGCCGAAGCCGCGATGGCGTTCGGGAAATTGGCCGCGGTCGGTCGGCTGGTAATGGTTGCCGGAGAAATAGGCGTCCATGTTGTCGAAGCGCGCGTAGCCGCCGTACATGAAGCGGTTGACGTAGCCGTGGTCGGCCAGCACCGCGCCCAGGGTTTCCAGGTTCCGGTTGTGCTTGCGCCAGATGATCGAATGCCCGGGCAGCGGAGGAATGGCGAGCGACAGCGCTTCCAGCCCGCGCACCGTGCGATTGCCGGTGGCGTGCAGGTTGGCGAGGAACAGGCCTTCGTCGGCGAGGCGGTCGAGATTGGGGGTCAGGCCCCGGGTATTGCCGCCGTGCGCCATGAAGCTGGACGACAGGCTTTCCAGCGTGACGATGACGACGTTCTTCGGCGGCGTGGCGGAGACGATGCGCGGCAAGCTTGCGCTCGACACGCCGGCCGATGGCGGGTGCGTGGCATAAAAATCGAAGTAGTCGATCTCGTTGTTGCCGAACGCGTAGGCGAGGCTGTAAAGGCCGTTGGCCGATAGCTCCTTCTGGTATTCGTTGGTACCGTTTCGCGCGTCCATCGACCACGCTGCGGACAGCCCGGCGGCCACTGCCACGCTCGCCAGCCAGACGGCTAGCCGAGTGCTGCGTTGGGCAGCCGGTTTGGCGGTGCGCAGCAGCCAGCCGCGGCTCGCCCATACCAGCGCCAGCGTGGCAATGGCCAGTGCGCCGAGCAAGGTGCCGACCGGAAAGCTTTCGCGGATGTTGCCGACCACTTCGCGCGTGTAGACCAGATAGTCCACTGCGATGAAGTTGAAGCGCACGCCGAACTCATCCCAGAAGAACCATTCGGCCATCACGCCAAAGCCCAGCGAAAAGAGGACGAGCGCCGCGATAGCCAGAACCAGTCCATGGCGCATGCGTCCGGGCTGCCTGCGCGTGCCGAGCGCGCTTTCCAGCAACAGCACGGCAGGCAGCAGCAGGGCGAGCGTCACCAGGTCGAAGGTCAGCCCGGTGCCCAGCACCGCGGCGGCCGAGGCAAACGTCAGTTGCGCTGCGTGCCAGGTCTGCGCCATCAGGACCCCGCGCAGCATCGTGTGCAGCAACAGGAAACCACCAGCCAGCCAGGCGGTCAGCGGATACATCGCTAAAAGGGATCGAATGCGCGAAGCGGTCGTGGAATGCATGGCTGTCCTCATTGAGAATGGAGGAGAGCATCGCATCCGGAACTTAAGGCAGGCTTAAGGATCGATGGGCAGGATGCGCCCGTCGCCTGCCACGATGGCAGGACCGTGCCGCATCCTGTAACGTGTCACGTCATTTTCCATCAACCGCTGGGTTCGCCCGATAGTGCTGCATACAACTTTCCGCTTCCTGATGCTCTGGTTCTTCGTCGCGCTGCAGACGATGGCCCCGTTCATCCATGCGCATGCAGGGGCGGTGCAGCTGAATCATGCGGGTTTTCTGCATGTGCACCAAGGTGTGCACGGCGATGCCGCCTGGCACGTGGCGGCGGATGAACACGGCGCGGAGGTCGAGGTGGCGCAGGGCATGCCCCTGCGCAGCGACACCCCGGCAACGACCGCCCCCGCACCGCTTGCCGCGAGCCTGCCGCTGCCCCACGCCGCTGCGGTAGCACATCCCGGCGCCGGCTTGCCGGCACCCCCGCCATTGCACCTGGCNNTTCCCCACGCTTTAGCCCCGCCCCTGGCCTGATCGCCCATCGCGGCGCGTCGCCCCGACGCGCCTGCCTGCTGTTTTTTTTGCATCTGGAGATCAAACATGGCCGCTGGTTTTTTTGCCACCCCCTTCGACACATTCAGGACAGGCCTCGCATGGGCGCTGTTCTGCGCCGTCCCCGCGATGGCGGCGGATACCCTGCCGCTTACCGCCGCGCAGAAGAACAATCTCGGCATCGTCAGCGTGGCCGCGACCACGCAAAGTGCCGCTCCCGCGCTGACCTACCCGGCGCGGGTGACGCTGCCGCCGGCCAGNNAAGCGGGCGAATCGGTCAGGCGCGGCGCACCGCTGGTGACGCTGTCGATGCCCGGGCTCGCCGACGCCCAGAACGCGCTGACGCAGGCGCGCCTGAAAGCGCAGCTCGCCGGCGGGAATGCCGCACGCGACGAGAAACTGTTCGGCGAAGGTCTGATCGCCGAATCGCGGCTGCGCGCGACGCAGTCTGAAGCCCAGTCCGCGCGCGCCAGCCTGGCGGCGGCGCAGGCTGCCTTTTCCCTGCTCGGCAGCGGCAAGGTGTCCGGCAGCGCGATCACGCTCACCGCCCCGATCGCCGGTGTGGTGACGGAAAGCGTTGCCGAGCCCGGCCAGCGGGTGGATGCCGGGATGGCGCTGGTGAAAGTGGCGGACCTGTCGAAGCTGGCGCTGGAAATTCCGCTGAGCCCGGCGCAGGCGCGCCAGGTTGCCGTCGGGCAAGCCGTCACGGTGGCAGACAGCTCGGCCAGCGGTCGCATCACGGCCCTGTTGCCGCAACTCAACGCCGCGCAGAGCGTGCTGGTGCGCGCCAGCCTCGCCGACCCGCAGAAGCTGCTGCGTCCCGGCCAGTCGGTGCAGGCCGCCATCGCGGGTGCGCAGTCGGCCGGCACCCTGATCGTGCCGGCTGCCGCGCTGGTGTGGAAGGGTGCTGTGCCCCATGTGTTTGTCGAGACTGCACAGGGCTTCACGGCGACACCGGTGCAGGTTGTTCGCCAGAACGCCAGCCAGGCTGAAATCACCGGCCTGGCTGAAAGCAACCGCGTCGCCGTCAAGGGCGTGGCGGCGCTCAAGGCCCAGTGGCTCGGGGAATGACATGCTGAACATCCTGATCGAATTCGCGCTGGCGCGACGCTGGCTGATGCTCGTGCTCGCGTTGGTATTGGCCGGGCTGGGCGTGCGCGCGTTCCAGCAGATCCCCATCGACGCCTTCCCCGACGTCTCGACCACCCAGGTCAAGCTGATCCTGAAGGCGCCCGGCATGACGCCGGAGGAGGTCGAGGCGCGCATCACCCAGCCGGTGGAAACCGAACTGCTGGGCATCCCGCACCAGACCATCCTGCGCAGCCTGTCGAAAAATGCGCTGGTCGACATCACCGTCGATTTCGAAGAGGGCACCGACATCTACTGGGCGCGCCAGCAGGTGGCGGAACGCTTCGCCAACGTGAAAGGCGACTTGCCCGATAACGTGTCGGGCGGGCTGGCGCCGATTTCCACCCCCTTGTCCGAACTCTTCATGTTCACCGTCGAGGGCCCGCTGACGCTGGCGGAAAAACGCACCCTGCTCGACTGGACGATCCGGCCCCAGTTGCGCGCCTTGCCTGGAGTGGCCGACGTCAACACGCTGGGCGGCCGGGTGGCGACGTTTGCCGTGAGCCCCGATCCGGCTGCGCTGGCCGCACGCGGCGTGAGCTACGGCGAATTGCGCATGGCGCTTGAAAGCAACACCCGCAACGATGGCGCCGGACGCGTCAACGAAGGCGAGGAAACCTGGGTGGTGCGCGTCAACGGCGGCGTCGCGTCGCTCGATGACCTGCGCCACATCGGCATCAAGAGCGTGGCCGGCGTGGTCGTCACGGTCGGCGACGTCGCACGCGTCGAACTGGGCGAGATGACGCGCTACGGCGCAGTGACGCAGGACGGCAAGGGCGAAGCGGTCGAAGGCCTGGTGATCGGACTCAAGGGCGTCAACGCCGGCGTGCTGATCGAGAACGTCAAGGCCAAAATTGCCGAGATTCAGGCGACGCTGCCCAAGGGCGTGACGATCTCGCCGTTCTACGACCGCGCGCAACTGGTCGATCGCGCCGTCGGCACCGTGAGCAAGGCTCTGCTGGAAGCGGCGGTGCTGGTGGTGATCCTGCTGCTGCTGTTCCTCGGCAACCTGCGCGCGGCCATCGTGGTGGCGCTGATCCTGCCCTTGTCGGTGCTGGCGACGTTCGTGCTGATGCGCCAGTTCGGGCTGTCGGCCAATCTGATGAGCCTGGGCGGACTGGCGATCGCGATCGGTCTTCTGGTCGACGCCGCGGTGGTGGTGGTGGAAAACGTCGTTGCGCATCTGTCGCACGACCCGGAGAACACCAGCGAAACACCGCTGCAGCGCGTGCTATGGGCGACGCAGGAAGTCGCCAGCCCGGTGACCTCCGGCATCGCCATCATTGCCATCGTGTTCCTGCCGCTGCTGACGCTGGAAGGGCTGGAAGGAAAACTGTTCGCGCCGGTTGCGCTGACCATCGTGTTCGCCCTGGGCGTCTCGCTGCTGCTGTCGCTCACGCTGGTGCCGGTGCTGGCCTCGCTGCTCCTCAAGGAACACGCGCACACCGAGCCGTGGGTGATGCGCTGGGCCACGCGCCTGTACCAACCGCTGCTGGAGGCTGCGCTTCACCACCCGCTACGCGCATCGGCGGTCGCTATCGCGGCCCTGGCATTGGGTGTGGTGGCCTACCTCGGCACGGGCAAGGCGTTCATGCCGACGATGGATGAGGGCGATATCCTGCTGCAACTGCAAAAGCCGCCGTCCATTGGGTTGCAGCGCTCGCTGGAGATTGACCTGGCGGTGCAGAAGGCCATCGGTGCGGCGGTGCCCGAGGTGCGGCACAGCATCGGGCGGGTGGGCTCGGACGAGCTGGGGCTCGACCCGATGGGCCTGAACGAAACCGACCTGTTCATGCAGCTCGCACCGCGCAAGGATTGGCATGCAGCCGACAAGGACGCGTTGAGTGCCGAGATACGCAAGGTGATGGATGCCTTCCCCGGCCTGGAATTCGGCTTTACCCAGCCCATCGAGATGCGCATCTCGGAAATGCTCACCGGCAGCCGGGGCAACGTGGCCGTCAAGCTGTTCGGCCCTGATCTGCAAACGCTGGGCGATCTGGCGCAGCGCATGGCCGCTCGCATCGAGAAAGTGCCCGGTGTGCGCGACGTGCTCACCCAGGCCAGCGACAGCGTGGAATACCTGCAGGTGAAGGTGGATGCGCAGGCGGCCGGTCGCGCCGGACTGGCCGTGACGCAGGTTCAGGACGAGCTGCGTGCGCAGCTCGAAGGCGTGCCGGCCGGGCTGGTGATCGAGCCGGACAGGCGCACGCCCATCGTGGTGCGCGGGGATGCCCGGCTGCGCGGATCGGCCGAGCGGTTCAAGGACTTGCAGCTCGCCCGTGGCGATCAGGGCGAGATCCCCCTAGCCTCGCTGGCGCGCATCGCCACCACCGATGGCCCCGTGCTGGTGCGGCGCGAGAACGGTTCGCGCTTCGCGCTGATCCAGTCCAGCGTGAGCGGGCGCGATCTGGTCGGCTTCGTAGATGAAGCGCGCGAAGCCGTGGCGCGCGACGTGCCGCTGCCGCCCGGCTACCGCGTCGAATGGGGCGGGCAGTTTGAGAACCAGCAACGTGCAGCGGCCCGCCTAGGCATGGTGGTGCCGGTGGCCCTGGGGCTGATTTTCTTCGTGCTGTTCATGACCTTCGGCTCGGTGCGGCAGGCCGCGCTCATCCTCGGCAACGTGCCGTTTGCCATGGTCGGCGGCGTGGCAGCGCTGTGGCTGTCGGGGCAGTACCTGTCGGTGCCTGCTTCGGTCGGCTTCATCGCGCTGCTGGGCATCGCCGTGCTCAACGGATTGGTGCTGGTGACGCACTTCAACCACCTGCACGCGCTAGGCCTGCCCATGGAACAGGTGGTGCGCGAAGGTTCGCTGCGACGGCTGCGCCCCGTGCTGATGACGGCTTCCATCACCGCCTTTGGCCTGGTGCCCCTGCTGCTGGCCAGTGGCCCTGGCTCTGAGATCCAGCGCCCACTCGCCATCGTGGTGATTGGCGGATAGGTCAGTTCCACGGCGCTGACCCTGGTCCTGCTGCCGGTGCTGTACCGGCGATTCGGCCAGGCCATCTCCTCACAACAAGGAGTCCACGCATGAACGGATTGAAAGAAGCGCAACTGGTGCGCCTGAATCTGGTGTTTCCACCCACGCTCGAAGACGCCGTCACCGATGCCCTGATGGCCGACCCGGTGCTGCCAGGGTTCACCCTGTTGCACGCCGAAGGGCATACCGGCGACTTCGCGCGCGCGTCCATTCGCGAGAAGGTTCGCGGCCGTGTGGATCGGCGCGTCATCTGGGTGTTGATCGAATACGAACAACTGGAACAGGTCCTGGCGCATCTGCGCCAGCGCATCGCGTCTAGCGATGTCCGCTGGTGGGTGGAGTCGGTGTTGGCAAGTGGAAGACTGGTATGACGAGTAAAAACAAAGGATGCAGCCTGGTACTACCGGCTGGTGCCGTCATGGTGGCTATCGCGGTTTTGACATTTCATCCCGCGCAAGCGCGCGCCGATGATCTCTCCTGGCTACCTGCGCAGGTGCAAGTCGAAGCAGCGATGAAAACCCAGCCGGTCGTGAATGCCGCAGCCGCTCGCTTGGACGCGGCTGCTGCCACGCAAAGCGCCCTTGAAGCCGGTAGCCACGAGTTTGAACTCAGTAGCGGCCTACAACGTCGCAACGTGACCAACGAAGCGCATCGCTACAACGAATGGGAAATCCAGCTCAGCCGTGCTGTTCGCTTGCCAAACAAGGCGCGTCTGGATCGGGAGATCGGCAGCCGCACCCGCGGCGTGGCC
>DONB01000037.1:0-13172 GCA_003510325.1 Thiobacillus sp.
TCGCGATGGCGATCTGGGCCTCAACCCAGCGACGCACGGCGACATCATCCGCGTGCCGATGCCCTCGCTGACCGAGGAGCGCCGCCGCGATCTGATCAAGGTCGTGCGCGGCGAAGCCGAAGGCGCGCGTGTCGCGGTACGCAACATCCGTCGCGATGCCAATGGCATGCTGAAGGACATGGTCAAGGCCAAGACCGCGACCGAAGACGAAGAGCGCCGCACCCAGGACGAGGTGCAGAAGCTGACCGACAAATTCATCGGCGAGATCGACAAGATGCTGGCCGACAAAGAGAAGGACCTGCTCGCAGTCTGAGCAGGCCAGGCGAGCACCCTCGGCGTGTCTACCCGCACCAAGCAGGCAACCCAGGCAAGTGATGTGCCGCGCCACATTGCCATCATCATGGACGGCAATGGCCGCTGGGCTAAGCGCCGGCTGTTGCCGCGCGTCGCGGGGCATCGCAAGGGCGTCGAGGCGCTGCGCGGCGTGATCCGCGCCTGCGCCGAACGCGGCGTGTCGCATCTCACCGTATTCGCCTTCAGTTCGGAAAACTGGCGCCGTCCGCAGGAAGAAGTCACGCTGCTGATGGAACTGTTCATGCGCGCCCTGGAAAACGAGGTCGCCAAGCTGCACGAGAACGGCATCCGCTTTCGCGTGATCGGAGAGCTGTCGGGTTTCTCCGAGCGCATCCAGGCGCTGATCCGCGACGCCGAGGCGTTGACCCGCGACAACACCCGACTCACCTTCACGGTCGCAGCCAACTATGGCGGTCGCTGGGACATCGTGCAGGCAGTGAAGAAGCTGATGCTGTCGGGCGTACCGGCTGGTGCGGTGAATGAAACCACGTTGGCCGAGCAACTCAGCATCGCCGACATGCCCGAACCGGATCTGTTCATCCGCACCGGCGGCGAGCAGCGCATCAGCAATTTCCTGATGTGGCAGCTGGCCTACACCGAGCTCTATTTCACCGACGCGTTGTGGCCCGATTTCGACGCGGCGGCGCTGGACCAGGCGATCGCTTCCTACCGCAACCGGGAACGCCGCTTTGGCCGCACCAGCGAGCAGTTGCGATCCGCGTCGTGATGACATTCCGGACAACGCCTCCGTGACGCCGCTCGCCAGCCGTGTGCTCACTGCCGGGCTGATGCTGGCGGTGTTCGTGCCAGCCGTGCTGTGGGCGCCCGCGTGGCTGTGGGCGATCCTGATGGCCGGCGTGGTCGGCATGGCCGCCTGGGAATGGGCCCGCCTCAGCCATTTTCCGCCGTTGGCCGCACGCACCTACGCGGTGCTGCTGGCGCTCTGTGCGCTGGCCTTGCCGCATATCCTGGGCGCCGACTGGCCCGTTTTCCGGACGGTACTGATTCTGTTGGCCATCGCGTTCTGGCTTGTCGTTGCGCCGCTGTGGCTGCTGGGCCGCNNCGCCGACGTGGTCTGGCGCAGCCCGCCGCGCGCGCCGCGGTCGGCGTCGTGCTGCTGCTGCCGACCTGGGCGGCGCTGCTGTACCTGCACGCACGCGGCCCAGCCGTGCTGCTGGGGGTGATGGCGATCGTCTGGATCGCCGATACCGCAGCCTATTTCTCCGGGCGCCATTTCGGGCGCCACAAGCTTGCGCCCGCGATCAGCCCGGGCAAGACCTGGGAGGGCGTGGCGGGCGCGCTCGTTGCGCTCGCGCTGTATGCGGTCGCCGTCGGCCTTCTGGTTGGCATGCCGCTGCTGTCGCTGTTTGTCATGATCGCAGGCCTGCTGTATGTATCCGTGCTGGGCGATCTGTTCGAGTCCTGGATCAAGCGCGTTTCCGGCATGAAGGACAGCGGCGACGTGCTGCCCGGCCACGGCGGCGTGCTCGACCGCATCGATGCGCTGACGTCCACCCTGCCGATTGCCACGGGCCTCTTGTTGTGGCTGGAGCGCTCCGTATGAATACCAGCGGCATGAAACCGCGCGTTCTCACCATCCTGGGCGCCACCGGCACCATTGGCGTCAACACGCTCGATGTGGTGGCACGCCATCCTGATCGCTTCGAAGTCTTCGCGCTGACCGGCGCCACCCAGGTCGATCGCATGGTCGAGCAGTGCCGCGCCCATCGCCCGCGCTACGCGGTGATGAGCGAGCCGGCGGCGGCGGCGGCGCTGCGCGAGCGGGTCGCTGCAGAGGGCCTGCCGGTCAAGGTGCTTGAAGGCACGGCTGAGTTGACCGAGGTCGCGACCGCACCCGAAGTCGATACCCTGATGGCGGCCATCGTCGGCGCCGCCGGCCTGCCCGCCACGCTGGCGGCAGCGCAGGCAGGCAAGCGCATTCTGCTCGCCAACAAGGAAACCCTGGTGGTGTCCGGACAGCTGTTCATGGATGCGGTCGCTGCCAGCGGCGCCGAACTGTTGCCGATCGACTCCGAGCACAACGCGATTTTCCAGGCGCTGCCGCGCGACTTCAGCGGCGATTTCCAGCAGGCCGGAGTGAAAGCGCTGTGGCTGACCGCGTCCGGCGGCCCGTTCCGCACGCTGTCGGCCGAAGCCATCGCCGCGGCCACCCCGGCGCAGGCGGTGGCGCACCCCAATTGGGTGATGGGCAAGAAGATCTCGGTCGATTCGGCGAGCCTGATGAACAAGGGGCTCGAGGTGATCGAGGCGCGCTGGCTGTTCAACGCGCGACCCGAGCAGATCAACGTCGTGGTGCATCCGCAGAGCATCGTGCATTCGATGGTCGAATACGCCGACGGCTCGGTGATCGCGCAGATGGGCACGCCCGACATGCGCACGCCGATCGCGTATGCGCTGGGTTTCCCCGAGCGCATCGACGCCGGCGTCTCGGCGCTGGAACTGATGGGCCGGCAGCTCACCTTCGAGGCGCCCGACACTGCGCGCTTCCCCTGCCTGCAGCTGGCGTTCGATGCGCTCGCCGCCGGCGGCAACGCGGCGGCCGTGCTGAATGCCGCCAACGAAGTCGCGGTCGCGCGTTTCCTTGACGGCGCAGCCTCGTTCAATGCGATCGCCGCCAGCATCGCCCACACGATCGAGCAACTGGCAGGCGGTGCGGCCGCTAGCCTGGACGACCTGCTCGAAGCCGATCGCCAGGCACGCCGGGTCGCCGGCGATTATCTGGAGCGACTGCGCGCATGAGCGTGCTGCACACGATCCTGTGGTTCCTGGTTGCCATCGGCATCCTGGTGGTGGTGCACGAATTCGGCCATTACCTCGCCGCGCGGCTGGCCGGCGTCAAGGTGCTGCGCTTCTCGGTCGGCTTCGGCAAGCCGCTGGTGAGTCGCCGCTTCGGCCGCGACCGGACCGAATGGACGCTGTCCGCGCTGCCTTTCGGCGGCTACGTGAAAATGCTCGACGAGCGCGAAGGCGAGGTGCCGGCAGCGGAGGCGCACCGCAGCTTCAACCGTGCGACGGTGTGGCGCCGCATCGGCATCGTCTCCGCGGGACCGATCGCCAATTTCCTGCTCGCCATCGTGTTCTACTGGGCGCTGCTCGTGCACGGGCTGCCCGCACTGAAGCCGCTGATCGGCGAGCCGCCCGCCGGCAGCCCGGCGGCGCAGGCCGGCCTGGTGGCGGGCGACGAAATCCGCCGCGTCAACGGCGTGGAGACGCAGTCGTTCCAGGATTTGCGCCTGGCGCTGCTGCGTGCGGGCGTGGCGGGGGACGGCCTCACGCTGGAACTGGCCGACGGCCGCAGCGTGCGGCTCGATGCGCAGCCGATGGACACCGAAAATCTGGAGCGCGACACCCTGCGGCCGCTGGGCATCGTGCGTTACGATCCCGAGATCGAGCCGGTCATCGGCCAGGTGCTGCCCGACGGCGCTGCCGCCCGCGCGGGTATGCAGCCTGACGACCGTCTGATCGCAGCGAATGGAAAACCGGTGGCGAACTGGCAGGACTGGGGNNACATCCGTCGAGGCCCCTGCGCATCGAATACGTGCGACAGGGACAGCGCGGCGAACTGAGCGTGGTTCCCGACACCGTGGAAGAAGCTGGTCAGCGCATCGGCAAGATCGGCGCCGGACCGAAGGTCGACGAAGCCGTGCTGGCCACGCTGATGACCGAAGTGCGCTATGGCCCGCTCGACGCCCTGTGGCAGGGCGCCGTGAAGACCTGGGACATGGGCCTGTTCACGCTGGAGATGATGGGCCGCATGGTGCTCGGGCAGGTGTCGTGGAAGAACCTGTCGGGCCCGCTGACCATCGCCGATTATGCCGGCCAGAGCGCCTCTCTCGGCTGGATCAGTTTTGTCGGCTTTCTGGCGCTGGTGAGCGTGAGCCTGGGGGTGCTGAATCTGCTGCCGATCCCGCTGTTGGACGGGGGACACCTCATGTATTATGTTGCCGAAGTTTTTACTGGTCGCCCGGTGTCCGAGCGCACCATGGAAATAGGGGGCCGGATCGGCATGGCGCTGTTGCTTCTGCTGATGTCGTTTGCCCTGTTCAACGACTTGCAACGCCTGATAAGCGGATGAAAATAACCATGATCCCCAACCGTTTGACGCTTGCCCTCGCCGCAGTCTTCGCCATGCAACCCGTATGGGCCGAGGAGCCCTTCGTCGTCAAGGACATTCGGGTCGAGGGCATCCAGCGCACCGAGGCGGGCACGGTGTTCAGCTACCTGCCGGTCAAGGTCGGCGACGTCATGACCGACGAGAAGACGGCAGCGGCGATCAAGGCGCTCTACGCCACCGGGTTCTTCAAGGATGTACGGCTGGAGTCACGCGACGGCGTGGTGATCGTCACCGTTGAAGAACGCCCGTCGATCGCCAAGATCACCCTGTCCGGCATCAAGGAGTTCTCCGAGGACGACCTGAAGAACGGACTCAAGCAGACCGGCCTGGCCGAAGGCCGTGTGCTCGACCGGGCGCTGCTCGACAAGGCCGAACAGGAACTGCAGCGGCAATACTACAACCGCGGCAAATACGCGGTCGAGATCAAGTCCACCCTGACGCCGCTGGAACGCAACCGCGTGGCGGTGCAGTTCGACGTGGTGGAAGGCGACAGCGCCAAGATCCAGCAGATCAATATCGTCGGCAACCAGGCATTCAAGGAAAAGGAACTGCTGAAGCAGTTCACCTCGACAACGCCGGGCTGGCTGACCTGGTACACCAAGAACGACCAGTATTCCAAATCGCGCCTGGGCGGCGACCTCGAGGCGCTGCGCTCGTTCTACCTCAATCGCGGCTATCTCGAATTCAACGTCGACTCCACCCAGGTGTCGATCTCGCCCGACAAGGAAGGCATCTACATCACCGTCAACGTGACCGAAGGGCCGCAGTACAAGGTGTCCGACGTCAAGCTGGCCGGGCAGATGCTGGTGCCGGAAGCCGTACTGCAGAAGCTCATCACGGTGAAGCCGGGCGAAGTGTTCGAGCGCGACCGCCTGACCGAGACCACCAAGAAAATCGGCGACCGCCTCGGCAACGATGGCTATGCGTTCGCCAACGTCAATGCGGTTCCCGAACTCGACCGGGAAAAAAACACGGTCGCGTTCACCCTGTTCGTCGACCCCGGTCGCCGCGTCTACGTGAACCGCGTCAACGTGGCGGGCAACACCAGGACGCGCGACGAAGTGGTGCGTCGCGAGATCCGTCAGATGGAAGGCGCGTATTACGACGCCGAAAAAATCAATCTTTCGCGCGATCGCCTGAACCGCCTCGGCTTTTTCAACGAGGTCAACATCGAGACGCCGGCCGTCTCGGGCACCACCGACCAGGTCGACGTCAACGTCAGCGTGGCCGAGAAGTCGACCGGCAACGTCATGCTGGGCGCCGGTTTCTCGTCGTCCGAAGGCGTGGTGCTGTCGGGTTCGGTTTCGCAGAACAACGTGTTCGGCACCGGCAACCGGTTGTCGGCACAGATCAATTCGGGCAGCGTCAACACCGTATATGCGCTGTCGTTCACCAATCCCTACTACACTATCGACGGCATCAGCCTGGGCTACGACCTGTATCGGCGCGACGTCGATGCCAGCGAACTCGACGGTGTCGGCGACTACGAGACCTCGACCTATGGCGCCGGCGTGCGTTTCGGCCTGCCGATCAACGAGCGCGACTTCATTTCTTTGGGCCTGACCTACGAGCAGACCTCGCTTACCATCGATCCGGCGACTGCCCCGACGCAGTATGTCAATTTCGTCAACACCTTCGGCAATGACAACGACACGGTTCGCCTCGATACGGCATGGGCACGCGATACGCGGAACAGCTACCTGTTCCCGACCAAGGGCCTGTTCCAGCGGGTGGCCGCCGAAGTCGGCACCCCGATCGGCAGCCTGCAGTATTACAAGCTGTCGTTCCAGCATCAGCAGTACTTCCCGCTGGGCAGGCGCTTCACCCTCATGTTGAACGGCGAGGTGGGTGTTGGCGGCGGGCTGTCCGGCAAGCCCATGCCGTTCTTCAAGAACTTCTACGCGGGCGGCAACAGCTCGGTGCGCGGCTTCGAAAACGGCACCCTGGGACCGAAGGACGCCGATGGCGATGCGCTGGGCGGCGACAAGCGCGTGGTCGGCAATGCGGAACTCTTCTTCCCGCTGCCGGGACTCAAGGATGACCAGTCGCTGCGCATGTCGGCCTTCGTCGATGTGGGCGCCACTTTTGGCCCCAACGATGCGAGCAACCTGTACAAGGATTTCGCATTCGACGATCTGCGTTATTCGGCGGGGGTGGCGGTGCTGTGGGTGTCGCCGCTCGGTCCGCTCAAATTCAGCCTGGCCCAACCGCTCGTCAGCAAGACGGGCGACCAGGAAGAAGTGTTTCAATTCACCCTCGGCAATGTGTTCTGAGGGTTAGCCGTTACTGGAGTATTCGATGATGAAGTTCAAGCAGCTCGCAACCTCCCTGATTCTGGCATCCGCGTTCGTGGCGGCGCCTGCCCTGGCCAACACCAAGATCGGTTTCGTCAACACCGAAAGGCTGTTGCGCGAAGCGCCGTTGTCGGTTGCCGCACAGAAGAAGCTCGAGCGCGAATTCGCCGCACGCGACCAGGAATTGCAGAAGCTCGCCAAGCAGGCGCGTGACCTGCAGGCGCAGCTCGACAAGGACGGCGTGACCATGTCGGACAGCGAGCGCAAGGCCAAGGAGCGCGACCTCGGCAACCTCAACCGCGACCTGCAGCGCCAGGGCCGGGAATTCCGCGAAGACCTCAACCTGCGCCGCAACGAGGAACTGGGGCAGATCCAGGAACGCGCACGCAAGGCGATCCAGGACATCGCCCGGGCCGAAAAATTCGACCTCATCGTCGAGCAGGCGGTTTTCGTCGACCCCAAGAGCGACATCACCGATCGCGTGATGAAGGCCTTAGGCGGGAAATAAACCCCTCCTATGGCTGTAACGCTGGCAGCGCTGGTCGCCCGCTTCGGCGGGGAACTCGTGGGCGATGGCGCGCAGGCGGTCAGCCAGGTGGCGCCGCTGGATCGCGCCACGCCCGACGAAATCGGTTTCGTCTCGCAGAGCAAATATCTCGCCGAGTTGGCGAGCACCCGGGCGGGCGCCGTCATCCTGCCCGCCGACGCGCGCGATGCTACCGATCTGCCGCGCATTCTCACGCCCAATCCCTACCTGTATTTCGCGCGCGTCTCGGCGCTGCTGAACCCCCCGCCGCGCCCCCCCGCGGGCATACACTCTGCGGCGACGGTTGCGGTGGGTGCCGAGATTGCCGCCGACGCCAGCATCGCTGCAGGCGCGGTGATCGGCGCTGGCGCAGTGATCGGCCCGCGTACGGTGGTCGGACCCAACTGCGTCGTCGGCGAGCAGGCCCGCATCGGCGCCGATTGCCTGCTGCATGCCAACGTCACCCTCTACCACCGCTGCGAAGTGGGTGACCGTGCCATCCTGCATTCGGGCTGCGTGATCGGTTCGGACGGTTTCGGCTTCGCGCCGAATGACGGCAAGTGGGAGAAGATTCCGCAGATCGGCCGCGTGCTGATCGGCGACGATGTCGAGGTCGGCGCCTGCACCACCATCGACCGCGGCGCGCTGGAGGACACGGTGATCGAGGAGGGCGTCAAGCTCGACAACCTGATCCAGGTCGCGCATAACGTGACGATCGGTGCGCACACCGCGATCGCCGCCTGCACCGGCATCGCCGGCAGCGCCAAGATCGGCCGCCACTGCATGATCGGCGGCGCGGCGATGATCTTCGGCCACATCGAGATTGCCGACGGCACTCGCATCTCGACCAACACGCTGATCACCAAGTCGCTGCCGAAGGCCGGCACCTACACCTCGGCGCCGCCGTTCACCGAACACGAGGTCTGGCAGAAGAACGCCGTCCACATGCGCAATCTCGACAAGCTGGTGAACCGCATCAAACAGCTTGAGAAACGCCTAACCGAACTGGAAAACAAATCATGAGCGTCATGGACATCGAGCAGGTCATGCAATACCTGCCGCATCGCTACCCCTTCCTCCTGATCGACAAGGTCACCGAGCTCGAGCTCGGCAAGTCCATCACCGCGATCAAGAACGTCACCATCAACGAGCCGTTCTTCAACGGCCATTTCCCGGGGGCGCCGGTGATGCCGGGCGTGCTGATCCTGGAAGCGATGGCGCAGGCGGCAGGGATCCTGTCGTTCAAGACCAAGAACTACACGCCCGAGCAGATCGGCATCATCTACTTTGCCGGCATCGACGGCGCGCGTTTCAAGAAGCCGGTCAAGCCGGGCGACCAGCTGGTGCTCAAGGCCGAGATCGTGCGCGAGATGCGCGGCATCTGGAAATACAGGGGGCGCGCCGAAGTCGACGGGGTGATGGTCGCCGAAGCCGAACTGATGGCGACCCTGCGCGACAAGCCCTGACATGGCGACGATCCATCCCACCGCGCTGGTCGCGCCGGGTGCCCGGCTTGCCGAGGACGTCGAGATCGGCCCCTACACGATCATCGGAGAGCACGTCGAGATCGGTGCCGGCACCACGGTCGGCGCGCATGCCGTGATCACCGGCCACACCCGGATCGGCGCGCACAACCAGATCTTCCATTTCGTCTCGCTCGGCGAGGCGCCGCAGGACAAGAAGTACGCCGGCGAGCCGACCCGCCTGGAAATCGGCGACCACAACGTCATCCGCGAGTTCTGCACCTTCAACACCGGCACCGTGCAGGACCGCGGCGTCACCACGATCGGCAGCCACAACTGGATCATGGCCTACGTCCACATCGCGCACGACTGCGTGGTGGGCGACCGCACCATCTTCGCCAACAACGCCTCGCTGGCGGGCCACGCCGAAGTCGGCGACTGGGCGATCCTTGGCGGCTTCACCGGCGTGCACCAGTTCTGCAAGGTCGGCGCCCACGTGATGACCGGCATCTCCAGCGTGGTGTTCAAGGACATCCCGCCCTTCGTCATGGCGTCCGGCCAGCCGGCGGCGCCGCACGGCCTTAACAGCGAAGGCCTGAAACGGCGCGGGTTTTCCGCCGAGGCGCTGGCGGCATTGAAGCGCGCCTACAAGATTCTCTACCGCGAAGGCAACACGCTCGCCGAGGCGCAGGCCAAGCTTGCCCCCGAGGCGGCGAAGCATGCCGAAGTGCAGCAGCTGCTCGACTTCCTCGCACGCGCCGAGCGCGGCATCATCCGGTGATTGATCTGGGCCTGGTCGCCGGCGAAGCCTCCGGCGATCTCCTCGGCGCGCACTTCGTCGCTGCACTGAAACAAAACCACCCCAACTTGCGCGCCGCCGGCATCGCCGGTCCGCGCATGGTCGAAGCCGGCGTCCGCGCGATCTATCCGAGCGACACGCTGGCGGTCAACGGCTACGTCGAAGTGCTGCGCCACCTGCCCGAGCTCTTGTGGATCCGCTCGCGCATCACCCGCCATTTCCTGCGCGACCGGCCGCGCGTCTTCGTCGGCATCGACGCGCCGGATTTCAATTTCACCCTGGAATCTAAGCTCAAGCAGGCCGGCATCCCCACCGTGCATTTCGTCAGCCCGTCAATCTGGGCGTGGCGGCCCGAGCGCATCCATCGGATCAAGCAGGCGGTGTCGCACATGCTGGTGGTGTTCCCGTTCGAGGCGCAGATCTACCGCGACGCCGGCATTCCGGTCAGCTACGTCGGCCATCCGCTGGCAGACGTGATTCCGCTGGAACCCGACACCGCGGCCGCGCGCACTGCCTTGGGCCTGGAATCCGGTCCGGTCATCGCGCTGTTGCCGGGCAGCCGGCTGTCCGAAGTGACGCGTCACGCGCGGCTGATGCTCGACGCCGCCGTGCGCATCCGCCGCCAGCATGCGGACGCGCAGTTCGTGCTGCCTGCCGCCAACGAGGCCGCGGCGCGACTGATCCGCCAGGCATCGCAGGGCCTGGACGTGCCGCTGCACATCCTGGCAGGCAAGTCGCACACCGCGCTGGCGGCGTGCGACGTCGCGCTGGTGGCCTCCGGCACCGCCACGCTTGAAGCCGCACTGTTCAAGAAACCCATGGTGATCACCTACCGCGTGCCGGCGCTCACCGCCTACCTGATGCGCAAGAAGGCGCTGCAGCCGTGGATCGGACTGCCGAACATCCTGGCGCGCGATTTCGTGGTGCCGGAGCGGGTGCAGGAAGCCGCCACGCCCGAGAACCTGGCGAACGATGCGCTCGCCTGGCTGGCCGACGCGCCGCGCCGGGAGGCCGCCGTCGAAACCTTCCGCGCCATGCACCTGAGCTTGCGGCAGAANNGAGCCGTACCTGGAGGGCGCATGACGCCTCGTCAGACGGTCATCCTGCATGTCGGCCCGCTCGGGCTGTGTGGCGTCGACGAAGCCGGGCGCGGCCCGCTGGCAGGGCCCGTGACGGCGGCGGCGGTCATGCTCGATCCCGAACGGCCGATCGACGGCCTGCGCGATTCCAAGAAGCTCACCGCCGCCGCGCGCGAGCGCCTGGCCGACGCGATCCGCGAACGCGCTGCCGCATGGTGCGTGGCCGAGGCCAGCGTCGCCGAGATCGACCAGCTGAACATCCTGCAAGCCACGATGCTCGCGATGCAGCGTGCCGTCGCCGGGCTCGGGCGTGCGCCGGACGACGTGATGGTAGACGGCAACCGCTGTCCGAACTGGGCGTGGCGCTCGCAGGCGGTGGTCAAGGGCGACGACAAGATCGCCGCGATCGCCGCAGCGTCGATTCTCGCCAAGACCACACGCGACGCGTTCATGTGCCGTCTGCATGCGGAATATCCCGCCTATGGCTTCGCGCAGCACATGGGCTACGGCACCGCGGCCCACCTCAATGCCCTGAAGGCGCACGGCGCCTGTCCGCAGCACCGGAAGAGCTTCGCACCCGTTAAACTCGTGCTCGACCAGGCACGCTTGTTCTAGGAAGGGAAAATCCAATGCAACAGATCGTCTATCTGCTCCACGTCCTCGGCGTCGTCGTCTGGGTCGGCGGCATGTTCTTCGCCTACATGGCACTGCGTCCGGTGGCCGCCGGCGTGCTCGAGCCGCCGCAGCGCCTCACCCTGTGGGCCGGCGTGTTCGACAAGTTCTTCCCCTGGGTATGGGTGTCGGTCGTGCTGATCCTGCTGACCGGCCTGCACATGCTGATGGTGTTCGGCGGGGCGTCAGCGCCGCTCTACGCACTGGCCATGCTGGTGCTTGGGGTGGCGATGATGCTGATTTTTGCGCACGTGTTTTTCGCGCCGTACAAGAAACTCAAGCGCGCGGTCGCGGCGCAGGACTGGAAAGCGGGCGGCGCAGCCCTTGGCCAGATCCGCAAGCTGATCGGAGTCAACCTCAGCCTGGGGCTGCTGACGATCGCCGTGGTGTTTGTCGGGCGTGCTTTGCTCGCAATGGCTGGCTAAGTTATTCAGCGTCTTCTCAGGGCTCGTCTTGTGCCGGCGCTGCCAGCAGTTGGCGCGCCGTCTCATGGATGACTTCCTGCCGCGCCGCGCACTGCAGTTCGGCATGAAACCGGCCATCGCGATACAGATACACGGTCGGCAGATGGAAAATGCCGAAATAGCGGGCCACCCCGGTGGCCTCGCCGACATCGACTTCGAACAGGTTGTCGGCCAGCCCGGACAAGGCCTCGGGGAGCAGGCGTTTCCATGCCCTGCATGAACCGCAATGCGGCGCGCTGAACAGCACCACGGCGACGCCGGCCGTGGCGGCGAGGCGGCGGTGAAAGTCGCCCTCGGCCAGGCGCGAAAAAGCGGGTAGGGCGGCGGCATCCGGGCTGCTAGAATCGCGGGTTTCCTCCTGGCTGCTTCCCATGCTGTTTCTCGAACTCTTCGGTTATCTGCTGCTCATCCTCGTGGCGGCGGAAATCTTTGTCAACGCGCTCGAGCACCTGGGCGAAAAGCTCAAAATCTCGGAAGGGGTGACCGGCTCGCTGTTCGCCGCGGTCGGCACCGCCATGCCGGAAACCCTGGTGCCGCTGCTGGCGATCTTCGCCACCACCGGCAACGCCACCACCAATGAGGAAATCGGCGTCGGCGCCATTCTCGGCGCGCCGCTGATGCTGTCGACGCTGTCGCTGTTCCTGATGAGCGTGGCTGTGCTGAAGCGGCGCGGCCTGCAGGGCCACCTCACCCCGGAGAAGACCGGCCTCAAGCGCGACCTCGACTTCTTCCTGATGGCCTTCTTGCTGGCCTTCGTCGCCATGTTTATTCCGCACGGCGAAGGCTGGGTGCGCGGCGCGCTCGCCTTCGTCATGGTGACGATCTACTTCGTCTACGTGATGCTGACGCTGCGTGCCTCGTCGAAACTGGTGGAAGACGGCCACGCCACCGAGGCGGGGTCGCCGATGCTGCTGGCCCGTCTAGGCCTGCCACAGAACCTGCTGTTCATCGTGGTGCAGCTGGCGCTGGGCCTCGGTCTCCTGGTCGCCGGCGCCAAGGGCTTCATCCATGGCGTGGAAGAAGCCGCGCCCATCATCGGCATCTCCGCGCTGCTGCTGTCCCTGATGATCATCCCGATCGCCACCGAGCTGCCGGAGAAGGTGAATTCGATCCTGTGGATCCGCAAGCGCAAGGACACGCTGGCGTTCGGCAACATCACCGGCGCCATGGTGTTCCAGGGCACGCTGTTGCCTGCCATCGGCATCTCGCTTACACCGTGGTCGCCACAGAAGGAAGTGCTGCTGGGCGTGCTGGTCACGCTGGTGGCTGCGTTCTGGCTGCGCTGGGCCGCGCTGAGCGGCGGGCTGCGCGTGTGGCACCTGTTCGTCAATGGGGCGCTCTACGTCACCTATCTGACTGTGGTTCTGGTGTAAACAAAACGGCGGG
>DONB01000037.1:13201-19141 GCA_003510325.1 Thiobacillus sp.
CCCTGCGCGCCGCCTTCGAATACCGAGAGGCCGTGCGCGATCGCGCATTCGATGCCCTGCTGTAACCGGTCTCGAAGTGCGGACCGAGCCCGAATCGGTTGTATCGATCATGCTCTATCCACTGCAAAGCCAGGGCGGACCTCGTCTTCCCCTGCGTGGATTGGGGAGTGGGTGATTTCAAATTCCATTTTTCTCATCGATAGCCGTCGTCTCGCGTGCCACCTGTGAAGTCTGTCACAGGCGCAATACAAACAGCGTTCTACAAGCCACAGCCGGGAGGAACCGTCTTACGCAAAAAACGGGAAGCGCTGTGGGGCGTATATAATCCCCGCCGGCGGAATAACTAACATAAACAACCGGTTGTACAGATACACCTGATGGAAAATAACCGTGGCACGCCCCTCGACCTTTCAGTCAAACGGACCGTTTGGCGCCTGGCCGCCCTGCTTGCGCTGGTCGCGGGCGGAACGGGGGCTGCGTGGGCACAGGTCACCAGCTTTTCCAACAATACCGGCTCCGCCTGGAACGACCCCGCGAACTGGGACAACGGCTTGCCTAATGCCAGCACGACCTTTCGAATTGGTGGGTCGTTCTTGCTCGCCCCGACCACCGCCTTGATAGATGGCTACGGGGCGGTTTCCAATGCGGGTGTGGTAGGCGGCGATAATGCAAGCGAACCGGGAAGGTTGTTCATTCAGAATGGCGGATCGCTGGNNTTCTCCTTGGACGCTACACCTATGGAAGGCTCAGCCTGTTTTCTGGTGGCAGGCTGAGTGCCAGTCAAATCATCATGGGACTCGGAAGCGGCGGAGAAGGGCTGATGGAGGTCAGCGGCGCGGGTTCGCAGGCCGATCTCGGAAACTTGTACATCGGCCGACGGGGTTTTTTATTTAGTCTGGAGATTTCCGACGGCGGACGAGTCAACCTCGGCACCGGCGCCCTCGTCAATTTTGGAGAAGGCGATCCTTCGTTTGTCGCTGGTGACGGCGGTTCCATTGTGTTGACGGGAACACCCGGCGCGCGCGGCACGATCCGGGCGGCGGGGNNGGCGGCGTGATCGAGATCAACGCGGATAACGCTGAGTTGTTTTCCGGGTTTGTCGCCGGTTCCGTGTCGCTGGAAAGCGGCGGAGCGTGGTTCGACACCCTGGGCAATGATGCGGGGACGTCGCTGGGTCTCATCGGCGTGGGCGAACTGACCAAGTCGGGCGCAGGCGAACTCACGCTGTCGGGCGCCAGCACCTACGCAGGCGGTACCACCGTGAGCCAAGGCACGCTGCGCATCGATGGCGGCTCGATCAGCCATGCTGCGGCCAACACCGTCGTCGGGCGCCTGGCGGGCGACAACGGCACGCTCGTCGTAGCGAACGGCGGCACGGTGAGCAACCAGGGCAGCGTTCTCGGCGACGATGCGGGCGCCACGGGCACAGCGACGGTGACCGGTGCCGGGTCCGCCTGGAACAACGGCGGCGATGTCTTCGTGGGCAATGGCGGCGCCGGTACGCTGACCCTTGTCGACGGCGGCCGGGTGAACGCGGTCGGCATATTCGCGCTCGCGAACAACGCGGGCTCGACAGGTACCCTCAATCTCGGCGCCGGCGGCGCGGCGGGCGTACTCGATACCGCCAGCGTCAACGGCGGCGCCGGGGTCGCCGTACTTAATTTCAACCACAGCGATGCGGACTACCGTTTCACNNCTCACCGGGGCCCACACCTACACGGGCGGCACCACGGTGAGCCAGGGCACGTTGCGCCTCGATGGCGGCTCGATCAGCCATGCTGCGGCCAACACCGTCGTCGGCCGTCTCGCGGGCGACAACGGCACGCTCGTCGTCGAGAACGGCGGCACGATGACGAACAATCTGGGCGTCATCGGCGATCAAGCAGGGTCTGCCGGCTCGGTGGAGGTCAGGGGTAGCGGGTCGCTCTGGGACATCCATGACTACCTCCGTGTGGGCGAATCGGGCACGGGCACGCTGACTGTGGCCGATGGCGGCGTGGTGGCCACCAGCTGGCGGGGGGATGTGGGCATAGGGAGTGGATCGAGCGGCGCGGTGACGGTGACGGGAGCCGGGTCGACCTGGTCCAGTGGAGTAGGTATCACTTTGGGCACCAATGGGGCGGGCGTGCTTACGGTGGCGGAAGGCGGGCGGGTTGCCGCGCCCTGGATGACGCTGAGTTTCGCGCCGGGTTCCTCGTCTGGCACGCTGAACATAGGTGCTGGCGGCGAGGCGGGTGTTGTGGACACGACGAGCGTTTTTGGCTGGACGAGCGGCGCAGTCGTCAATTTCAACCACAGCGATGCGGACTACCGTTTCACCCGCGACGGCACGGCAAGCGGCACGGAAGTGCTCATCACCGGCAGCACGGCGGTGAACCACATCGGCAGTGGCGCGACCACCCTCACCGGGGCCCACACCTACACCGGAGGAACGTTCGTCCAATCGGGAACGCTGCGTGTCAATGGCACCCTCACGAGCGACACCTTCGTCAATGCCGGCGGCACACTCGGCGGCAGTGGCACGCTCGGTAACGTCACGGTGCATGCCGGCGGCAGGCTGGCGCCCGGCAATTCACCGGGCATTCTCACCGTCGCGGGCGATCTCACGCTCGCATCCGGTTCGGTCACCGAGATGGAAATCGACGGCCCCATTCCAGGCACGCAGCATGATCAGATCAATGTCAGCGGCACGGCAACGCTCGACGGCACGCTCAATCTCGTGCTGGGTGCGCCGCTTGCAGACGGCGACAGCTTCAACCTGATCAACGCCGGCAGCCTGGTCCTTGCCGGCGATCCGGCCACCGGTTTTGCCAACATTACGGGTAACTTTGGCGCAGCACTCGTCCCCACGCCTGTCATCGGTCTCACGACGTTCGACATTGTCTTCAATCAGGGAAGTTTCGTGGCCGCTACGCCGGGTTCGCTCACCTTCAACCAGCGCAACGTCGCCCGTGCGCTCGACGCACTGGCCGCGAGCGGTCAGGCGCCCGCGCTCGTCGCCCAGGCCAACCAGCTCGCCGCCGCCGCGCTGCCGCCGGCGTTCGACGCCTGGAGCGGCGAACAGCACACCCTCGCCCAGACGCTGGCCGTCAAAACCGGGCAAGCATTCCATGGCGCGGTCGTCAAATGCCTCGACGACACGCCGGAGTCGGCCACGCTCGGGCGCACCGTCGACCCTGCCCGTGCGCGCGGCTGCGGGCTGTGGGGCGAACTCACCGGCGGCGTCGGCGACATCGACGGCGACGCCAACGCGCACGGCGCCGATTACCGCGGTGGCGGGTTCACGTTCGGCGTCGACACCGAGCTGGGCAAGAACCTGATCGTCGGCGCCGCCCTGGGGTATGCCCGCACCGACATCGACCCGGTCGCCGGCGACCTCGAAGTGGAGAGCGTGCAGGGCGCGCTCTACGGCGGTTGGCGAGGGGACGCCTGGTACGCGCGCGCCAGCGCGGGCTTCGGCGCGCACGATTTCGACGCCGATCGGCGCGTCGCAGTGGGCGCGGTCGGCGGCACAGCGAACGCCGACTACGAAGCGTGGACCGCCACCGGTGGCTTCGAAATCGGGCGGCGCTCGATGCTCGGCGGAGCACGCGTCACCCCCTTCGCGGGTCTGGAATACAACCATCTTCGGCGCGAGCGTTTCAGCGAGCACGGCGCCAGCGCGGCCGATCTCGATGTTGCCTCCGAACGCGCGGACTCCCTGCGTGCCGTGCTCGGCGCGCGGCTTGCCAGCCGCTTTGCGACAGCAAGCGGCATGAAGGCCGCGCCCGTCGCCGAAGTCGCCTGGGTGCGCGAAACGCTTGACGACGACGCACGCTTGACCGCCGCCTTTGCCGGCACGACCGGGGCGACTTTCCGTATCAAGGGGCCAGAACTGGATCGCGGTCATACCCGCCTCAGCGCCGGCGTCACCGCGCAACTCACCAAGACCGCCGACCTGCACGTTGGCTACGCGGGCGAGATCGCGGACTCGGACGCCGGACACGCTTTCAGCGCCGGCTTCCGGATGGCGTGGTAAGTCGATCCGACGGATGCGTCCCCTATTGGCTCNNCCCCGCCCCTGTCACCAGGGAAGAAAGCCACACGAGAGCAGGGCGATTGGGGAGTACGGATCGATAACCGAATCGAGGCGGGACGCGCATGGCGGTCGGTGTTCCGCCAAGTCCGGCATGGTGCGCTGATCGGGTTTCCGAAAGGGTTCAGGCCGGCGGCTCGCGGCGGAACGGCCCCTCGAGTTCGTCCATGTAATGCGCGATGGCGTCGGTCTCGCGTTCCAGGAAGCGGTCGACCGCCTCGCGGAATTCGGCGTTTTCCAGCCAGTGCCAGGAATGCGTGGCGGTGGGCACCAGGCCGCGCGACAGCTTGTGCTCGCCCTGCGCGCCGCCTTCGAATACGGAGAGGCCCTTCGCGATCGCGTATTCGATGCCCTGCTGGTAGCAGGTTTCGAAGTGCAGGCCGGGCACGTATTCCAGCGTGCCCCAGTGGCGGCCGTACAACCGCTGGCCGTCCTTGATGCAGAACGAGCAGGCGACGGGCTCGCCGTCCTTGTCGGCGATGATCAGCAGCAGATTGTCCGGCATCGTCTCACGCAGGTTTGCGAAAAAGGCGCGGTTCAGATGCGGCTCGCTGCGGTGGCGGGCGTAGGTGTCGGCGTAGCAGCGGTAGAAATGGTCCCAGTCGGCGTCGGTGCTCGCGGCGCCTTCCACCCAGCGAAACGTCACCCCCAGCGTGTTCAGCTTTTTCCGTTCCTGGCGGATCTTCTTGCGCTTGTCGTGCGTCATCGCGGCGAGGAAGTCGTCGAAGCCGGCGTAGCCCGCATTGTTCCAGTGGAACTGGAAGCCGCTGCGATGCAGCAGCGGCATCGCATTGAGCGCGGCATGATCGGGCTCGGTGGGAAACAGGATGTGGAAGGACGAAAATCCCAGTTCCTGCGTGAGTTTGAGCGCGGCCTGGATCAGTGCGGTGCGGTCGGCGTCGTTCCTCGCCAGCAGCCGCGGGCCGGGCACTGGCGAGAACGGCACGCAGCACACCAGCTTGGGGTAGTAGGCGAGCCCGTGGCGGCGGTAGGCATCGGCCCAGGCCCAGTCGAACACGAACTCGCCCCAGGAATGATGCTTCACATACAGCGGCATCGCGGCTTCCAGCCGGTCGCCGCGGAACAGCGCCAGATGCACCGGCTCCCAGCCGATGTGGGCGCCGACGCATTCGGTGGTTTCAAGCGCGTGCAGAAAGGCGTGCTGCACGAAGGGCGAATCGCCGGCCAGGGCATTCCAGGCATCGGCCGGCAGTTCGGCCATGCGCGGAACGACGCGGGCCACGGTTTCCACGTTGCTGGCTTCCGCATCGGAGGGCTTTGCTTCAAAATGCACGTTTTGGCGAGCTTCCATCGAAAAACACATGAACCTGCACGAATTCCAGGCCAAACAGATATTGCGGTCGGGCAACATTAACACGCCGCGCGGCTTCGCTGCGGCGAGTGCCGACGCCGCGGTCAACGCCGCCAGCGAGCTGGGCGGCGACGCCTGGGTGGTGAAGGCGCAGATCCACGCCGGCGGGCTNNTGGTCAAGCGTCTCGACGACGTGCGCGCGGTGGCGGCCACCTTGCTGGGAACCCGGCTGGTGACCAACCAGAACGCGCCCGACGGCCAGCCGGTGAACCAGGTGCTGGTCGAAGAAACCCTGCCGATCGCACGCGAGCTGTACCTGTCCTTGCTGGTGGATCGCGAAACCGAACGCGTCGCGATCGTCGCTTCCGCCGCCGGCGGCATGGACATCGAGGAGGTCGCCCACGCCACCCCGGAAAAAGTCCTGACCGAAACCTGCGACCCGCTCTTGGGCGTGCAGGATTTCCAGTGCCGTGCGCTGGCCTTCGCGCTGGAGCTGACCGGCGAGGCCTACAAGGATTTCTGCCGCCTGCTGCCGCAGCTGTACCGCGTGTTC
>DONB01000288.1 GCA_003510325.1 Thiobacillus sp.
AGAGGCTGACGTCGCGCCACACGCCCTTGGCCTGGCAGCGGGCGGTATAGCCTTCGATCGATTCGATCTGCATGGGAATGGCAAGGCACATGGGCGGCGACCGTAAACAACTCAGGGATCAGTATATGTGATCGGATGCCAGGGTGCTGAATTCGAATATTACAGAATTGTGATTAAGAATCAGAAGCTTGAGTTAATTGCTTGGTTGTTATTCGAATTGCAGGCTGGTAGATTGAGTCCATGAAAACGCTCGTGCTCGGCATCGGCAATACCCTGCTCACCGACGAAGGCATCGGCATTCATGTGCTGCAGGCACTCGAACCCGAGCTGGCGAACTGGCCCGATGTGACCCTGCTCGATGGCGGCACGCTGTCTTTCACCCTGGCAGGGCCGATCGAGGAGGCCGATGCGCTGATCGTCGTCGATGCCGCCAATATCAAAAACAAGGCGGGTGAATGGGCGTTGCTGGAAGGGGAGGAGATGGACGCATTCCTGATGAGCAATCGCAAGGCCTCGGTGCATGAAGTGGGGCTGACCGATCTGCGCGCCATCGCGCTGCTGGCCGGTCACTGGCCTGAAAAGCGCGCAATGCTGGCGATCCGGCCCGACGTCGTCGACTGGGGCGAACAGCCGACCCCTGCCGTCGCGGCCGCCATTCCGCCGGCCTGCGCGGCCATCCGCGACCTGATCCGGGAATGGCAGCATGTCGCTTGAAGCCATTCCCATACACGTCATCAATCCGCCGCCGGGCGAGTCCGGCCTGACCGGCAATGCGCCGCCCCTGCTGCGCGAACTGTCCGAACTGGTGAAGCGCCTGCTGGCGTCGGGCGAAACCTCGGCCATCGATTTGTCCGCCTTGCCGCTGACGCCCACCGATCTGGACTGGCTGCAGGACAAACTCGGTGCCGGCGAAATCAGCGTCACCCTGCAGGCCAACGGCGAGTCCACGCTGAACGAGACGGCCTGTCCGGGAATCTGGTGGGTCACGCATCGCAACGAGCAGGGCGCGGTCACCTCCCAGTTCATCGAAGTGGCGTTCGTGCCCGAACTGGTGAAAGCGCATCCCGAGGACGTTCAAATGGGATACGAATATCTTGAATTAATGATTTCCGACCTCTAAGGTGAATTGAGCGCCGACACGAGATTAAAACGGCGAAATGTAAGGCTGTGATGTTAAACGTCAGGAGGCACGCATCATGCAGGGTCCGTTGNNTCCCCCGCCGTACTTTTCTGAAGTATTGCGCCACACTCGCCTCGATGATGGCATTGCCGCCCGCGGCGGGCCGCGCGATGGCCGAGGCGATGGCCGCTGCACGGCGGCCCTCGGTGATCTGGCTGCCGTTCCAGGAATGCACCGGCTGCACCGAGTCGATCACGCGCTCGCACTCGCCGACCCTGGAAGGCATGATCTTCGACATGATCTCGCTCGATTACCAGGAGACGCTGATGGCGGCGGCCGGCCACCAGGCCGAGGAAGCCCGGCACGCCGCGATGAAGGAGAACGCCGGCAAGTACCTGCTCGTCGTCGATGGCTCGATTCCGCTAGGGCTCGACGGTGCCTACTCCTGCATCGGCGGGCGCTCCAATNNCGAGGGCGCGGCAGCCATCATCGCCATGGGTTCCTGTGCCTCCTACGGCGGCATCCCGAAAGCCAACCCGAACCCGACCGGCGCGGTGTCGGTGTCCGACATCGTCAAGGACAAACCCATCGTCAACATTCCCGGCTGCCCGCCGATCCCGGTGGTGATGACCGGCGTGCTGGCGCACTACCTCACCTTCGGCAGCCTGCCGGAACTCGACGAGAAGGGCCGTCCGAAGGCCTTCTTCGGCGAAACCATCCACGACCGCTGCTACCGCCGCCCGTTCTACGACCAGGGCAAGTTCGCCAAGACCTTCGACGATGAAGGCGCACGGATGGGCTGGTGCCTGTTCGAACTGGGCTGCAAGGGACCGGTGACCTACAACGCCTGCGCCACGGTGAAGTGGAACGGCGGCACCTCTTGGCCGGTGGAGTCCGGGCATGGCTGCCTCGGCTGTTCCGAACCGGATTTCTGGGACGCCGGCGGCTTCTACAAGGCGCTGTCGGTTCCGGCCGATCCGCTCAAGATCGGCGCCGCTGCGGCCGTGGTGGGCGCGGTGGCAGGCGTGGCGGTGAGCTTCGCCAACCGGGCCAAGAAGGGCGCCGCCAAGTCGGCGCATGAAACCACGACGCTGGCCGATCTGGAGAAGTGACATGAACGAACTGCAATTTCTGACCTGGGTGCGCGGACCGGGGCTCGACATCGCGGTGGGGATTTTCCTGCTGGGGGTGCTGTGGCGCCTGTTCGAAATCTACTCGCTGGGACGCAAGAAGGACCTGTCCGCGCCGCGCCACACGTCCGGCGCATCGGGCCTGCATACCGTGTTCCGGCGTTCGCTTCCCCCGCCCGGCATGCTGAAGCGCTCACCTGTGAGCTACATCGGTGGCTACATTTTCCACATCGGTCTGGCCATCGTGGTGTTCGGGTTCGCGCCGCACATCCTGCTGGTGACCAATCTCACCGGCCTGTCGTGGCCCGGCCTGCCTTCCCAGTTCGTCGACCTGGCAGCGGTGGTGACGATGGCGGCGATGGTGGTGGTCCTGGTCGACCGCATCAACAAGCCGGCCAAGCGCTTTCTCAGCACCTTCGAGGACTGGTTCACCTGGGCGGTGACCTTCCTGCCGGTGTTGACCGGCTGGATGGCGGTGCAGCACCTGCTGCTGCCCTACACCACGATGCTGGCGCTGCACATCCTCTCGGTGGAACTCCTGCTGGTGGTGCTGCCTTTCACCAAGCTGTTCCATGCTTTCACGCTGTTCGGCTCGCGCTGGTACAACGGCAGGGTCAATGGTCATAAGGGGGTGCCGGTATGAGCAGGGAGCAGGGGCCCCGCCAGGCGGGGATGCGACCGGCCGCGAAAACGAAGTTTCGGCGCAGGCTAACTTGCCAAGGCAAGTTAAACCACGTAGTGGCGGCCGAAGCCAATGCCGGCAGCGACCGACACGATGGTCTTGGCATGATCAACACACTTAAGGAGGAAGCGGTATGAGCGCCACCCTCGAAAAAGGCATCCGCGTCCTCAAAGAAGTCATCGACGCGCCCATCGCCAGTTATTTCAACAGCTGCGTGCACTGCGGACTGTGCGCCGAGGCCTGTCTGTTCTATACGGAAACCGGCGATCCCAAGTACACGCCGATCCACAAACTGGAGCCGCTGCGCCGCGTCTACGAGCAGGAATACACGCTGCTGGGCCGGCTGAAGAAAATGGTCGGGCTGTCCAGGGCTGTCACCGACGACGAACTGGATCAATGGCAGGAACTGGTCTACAACAGCTGCACGCTGTGCGGCCGATGTTCCGCCGTCTGTCCGGTCGGCAACGACATCGTCTACATGGTGCGCAAGTTCCGCGAGGGCATGTCGGCATCGGGTCATGCGCCGGAGGGCATCAAGGGCGCGGTCAACCGCACCGTCACGGTCGGCAGCCCGATGAACGTCAAGCTGCCCGCGGTGCAGGCGCAGATGAAGCACGTGGAAGACGACTACGGCATTCCGATTCCGCTCGATGCCGAAGGCGCCGAGTACATGGTGATGCTGTCGTCGATGGAAATCATGAATTTCCCGGAATACCTGGGCGCCGTCGCCAAGATCATGCAGCAGGCCGGCAAGACCTGGACGCTGTGCTCGACCGCCTTCGAGGCCACCAACGCCGGCATCCAGATCGGCAACTCGGACCTGGCGAAAGTGATCGTCTCGCGCATCGTCGAGGGCGCGGAAAAGCTCAAGGTCAAGACCGTGATCAGCCCCGAGTGCGGCCACGCCTACACCGCGCTGCGCTGGGAAGGCGCCAACCTGATCGGCCGGCCGTTCACCTTCGAAGTCAAGCACATCATCGAGGTGCTGGGCGAGTTCCAGGCGCAGGGGCTGCTGAAGACCGAAGGCTTCTCGACCGATCGGCTGACTTTCCACGATCCCTGCCAGCTGGTGCGGCGCGGTGGCGTGATCGAACAGCCTCGCACTTTGATGAACATGGTGGCGAAGAACTTCGTCGAGATGCCCGATGCCGGTTACATGAACTGGTGCTGCAGCGGCGGCGGCGGCGCCTCGGCCATCGAGGAGGGCGAGGAACTGCGGCTGCAGGCATTCAAGAAAAAGAAATCCCAGTTCGATGCGGTCAACCCGGATCGGGTCGTCACCGCCTGCGCCAACTGTCGCATCGTGCTGGAAGAAAGCCTGGAGCACTACCAGATGGACATCCCGGTCGTCGGACTGACCGAAATGATTGCCGAACATATCCCGGACAAGTCGCCGCAAGCTGCAGCCAAGCCGGAAGGAGCCTGACGCCATGACCACAGCACAACGCATCGTCGTTGACCCCATCACCCGCATCGAGGGCCACCTGCGCATCGAGGCCGAAACCGACGCTGACGGCAAGATCACCAGCGCCTATTCCGCCGGCACCATGGTGCGCGGCATCGAGATCATTCTCAGAGGGCGCGACCCGCGCGACGCTTGGGCCTTCGCCCAGCGCATCTGCGGTGTCTGCACGCTGGTGCACGGCATCGCCTCGGTGCGTTCGGTCGAGGATGCGCTGCATCGCGCCATCCCCAGCTACAGCATTCCGCAGAATGCCGAACTGATCCGCAACCTGATGATCGCCGCGCAATACGTGCACGACCACGTGATGCACTTCTATCACCTGCACGCGCTCGACTGGGTCGACGTGGTGTCGGCACTGAAGGCCGACCCCAAGGCCACCTCGGCGCTGGCACAGAGCCTGTCCGGCTATTCGAAGTCCTCGCCGGGCTACTTCGCCGACGTGCAGAAAAAGGTGAAGACCTTCGTCGAGCAGGGCCAGCTCGGCATTTTCGCCAACGCCTACTGGGGCCATCCCGCCTACAAGCTGCCGCCCGAAGCCAACCTGATGGCGGTGGCGCACTATCTCGACGCGCTCGCCTGGCAGCGCGACGTGGTCAAGCTGCACACCATCTTCGGCGGCAAGAACCCTCACCCCAACTTCGTGGTGGGCGGCGTGCCGTCGGCCATATCCGTGCATACCAGCGGCGGCGGCCAAGATGCCACCGCCCTCAACATGGTGGGCCTGCAGATGGTGCAGAACGTCATCCGCCAGATGCGCGAATTCGTCGATCAGGTATATGTGCCGGACACCCTGGCCATCGCCGGGTTCTACAAGGACTGGGGTGCGCGCGGGGAAGGACTGGGCAACTTCATGACCTTCGGCGACCTGCCGTCGAAAGGTTTCTGGGACACCGATTCCTATCTCATCCCGCGCGGCGTCATACTCAATCGCGACCTGTCCAAGATCCATCCCATCAACCTCGATGCGGACAACGAAATCCAGGAATACGTCAGCCACTCCTGGTACAAATACAGCCAGGGCGATGCTGAGGGCCTGCACCCGTTCAGGGGCGAGACGGAACTCAACTACACCGGACCGAAACCGCCTTACGAACACCTCGATGTCGACCAGAAATATTCCTGGCTGAAATCGCCGCGCTGGAAGGGCCACTCGATGGAAGTCGGCCCGCTCGCCCGCGTGCTGATGCTGTATGCCAGCGGCAACGCCCAGGCGAAGGAACTGGTGGGGCTGACGCTGAAGACGCTCGACGTGCCGGTCGAGGCGCTGTTCTCGACGCTCGGCCGCACTGCCGCCCGCACGCTGGAATCGAAGATCCTCGCCGATGCCATGCAGGGCTGGTTCGACCAGCTGATGGCCAACATCAAGGCCGGCGACGTCCGCACCTTCAACGACCAGTACTGGGATCCGTCCACCTGGCCCAGCCACATGCAGGGCGTCGGCCTGATGGAAGCGCCGCGTGGCGGGCTCTCCCACTGGATCGTCATCGACGACGCCAAGATCAGCAACTATCAGGCGGTGGTTCCGAGCACCTGGAACGCCGGCCCGCGCGACACGCAAGGCCAGCCGGGCGCCTACGAGGCCGCGCTGCAGGACAACCACGTGATGCACGACCCCAAGCAGCCGATCGAGATCCTGCGCACCATCCATTCCTTCGATCCCTGCATTGCCTGTGCCGTGCACGTGACCGACCCGGATGGCGAGGAACTGGTACAGGTGAAGATCAAGTAATGCCCGGCGCCCGTCCGCTGTAACCATTCGTATCTGGAGAGCATGCAATGACCCCACACACGCTACCCCGTTGGATCGTCCCCGCCAGCCTGGCCCTGTTTGCCGGAACCGCGTCCGCGCACACCGGCGATCACGCCGTGACCGGCTTTGTCAGCGGCCTGGAGCATCCCTTCATGGGACTGGATCATCTGTTCGCCATGATTGCGATCGGGCTGTGGGCCGCGCAGCAGGGCGGACGCGCGCTGTGGGCGGTGCCTGCGGCCTTTGTCGGCGCGATGCTTGCGGGCGGCGGCCTGGCCGGGTCCGGCATCACGCTGCCGCACGTCGAGACCGGCATTGCGGCTTCGGTGCTGGTGCTGGGCCTGCTGATCGCCACCCGGCGCCAGTGGGCCGTGACGGCCGGCATGGCGCTCGCGGCCGGCTTCGCACTGTTCCATGGCTACGCCCATGGGCTGGAAATGCCGCTGGCTGCATCGCCCATGCTGTATGCGCTGGGCTTCGTGCTGGCCACGGTGACTTTGCATGGCGCAGGCATCCTCGGCCGCCTGGCCGGACGCCGCGCTGTCGAACTGGCAGGAGCGGGGATCGCGGCCACAGGTCTGGCGCTGATCTTCGCCCTGTGAGCCGATGGACGATCCGCTGCAACGCCTGCTGGCCGCCGAAGCCCGTGCGCAGTCGGTGATCGATGCCGCCAGCCACGAACGCCAGCGCATGATCGACGTGGCCTTGGCCACCGTGCACGAAGCCGAGTCGCGTTTCGAGGCCGGTCGCGCCGGGCTCAGGGCGCCTTTCCTCAACGAGGCGCAGGGCCGGGCCGACCAGGCCGTGGCCGAGCTTTCGCGCAAATACGGGGAGCGGCAGCGCACCCTGCGCGAACTGGCCTCGCGCCACGAATCCGAGGCGGTGGATGCGGCCCTGAGCGTGCTGCTCGATCCGACCGCATGATGTCGCCCAGCCCCTGACGGGGACAGCGGGCGAGGCGATGACTCAACCGCACAGCCCAGCCACCATGTCCGCCTATCTCGATACTCGCGTCAGCCTGTTTTCCGGCCGTCTCTGGCACGACACGGCGCTCGCCGCGCTGATCGGCGTGCCGGACGACGCGATGAGCGATGCCATGAAGCGGCGCGGCTTTCCGCACCTGGCGGCAGGCTCCGCGGACGAGGCGGGCCGTGAGGACACCCGCTCGCTGGAACAACGCATCGTCGCGCAGATCCTCGACGAAACGCGGGTGCTGATCCGTCCGCTGTCGGGCGAGGCACGCAGTTTCCTGACCTTCTGGACCGCGCGCTTCGAGATGTCCAATGTGAAGACGCTGCTGCGCAGCAAGCTGACGGACGAACGGCCCGCCGTCGTCCTCGCCCGACTGACCCCGATGGGCGCCTTCGGACAGCTCGACCACCCGGACCTCGCGCATGCCGAGGACCTCGGCGAACTGTTGCGGCGGCTGGAAGCCGGACCCTTTGCCGGCATCGTGAGGCACGCCCGGCGCGCGTTCGAGCAGACCCGTGATCCCTTCAACCTGGATGCTGCGCTGGATCATGGCTACTACGAAGGCCTGATCCAGCGCGCGCGTCCCCTGGAAGACACGGTAGGCAATCCGTTCCGCACGCTCATGGCGAATCTCATCGATCGCATCAACCTGGTCTGGTTGTTGCGCTACCGATTCAACTACAAGCTGCCACCGGCGCAGGTGTATTACCTGCTGGTGGGATCGCACNNCAGGAACTGGCTGCGCTGGACAGCTTCGAGGCCGTGCTGGCTGCGCTGCCGGCCGCCTTGCAGAGCCAGTTGGCCGGTGCGACCGACATCCCCGGCGTGTTCGGCCGCATGGAATCCGCCGCCGCCGAACAGGCGCGGCGTGTATTGCGTTCCCGCGGGCCCGCCATCGCCCGTGCATTCGCCTATCTGATTCTCCGCGAACGCGACCTGCGCGGCGTACGCGCCGTGCTGCGCGGTCGTCATCTCGGCCTGCCGGCTGCGGACATCCGGCAGGCGCTGCAACGCGGTTCTGCGGAGGCGATGTAATGCTGCGCGCCGAGCCGCTCGTCAGGGTTCAACTGCTGATGCTGGCGTCTGAGGCGCAGGATGCCGCGCTCGCGCTGGCCCGCTTCGGCGTGTTCAACCCGGCACCGTGCACGGTGGATGCGCTTGCGGAATCGCCAGCCGCCGCGTATCGGGAAGCCTGGCTGGAAGCCGAGTCCCGCCTGTCCAAGCTGCTGGAGCAGTGCGGTGACATCGGTCCCCTGAACCTTCCGGCCGATGCCGAGGCACCGGCGCTGGCCGACCTGCAGGAACTGAATGCGTGGCTGAAAGAAGTGTGGATCAGTTGCCTGGAATGTCACGAGAACGAAGCGCGGATCGCGGAGGCACGCAGCCACCTCGACGCGCTGGAAGACACGCTCACCAGGCTGGAACGCCTCAACGTCGACCTTGCCCATCTGCTGCGCGCCGACAGCCTGCTGGCGGTCGACATCGGCAGCCTGCCGGCGGCGGGACTCAGGCGCGTCACGGAGGCACTCGCCATGACCGGGCATCTGGTGTGGCGCTTCGATCAGGTCGGCGAGCAGGTGTTCGCGGTGATTGCCGGCCCGCGCGCGCGCCGCGACGAAGTGCGTGGCGTGCTGGCGCAGGCCGGATGGCGCGAACTGCCGGTGCCGGACGAACTGCGCACCCATCCGCAGGCGGCACGCACCTGGCTGGAAGCCGAGCGCACCCGACTGGCGTCGCAATCCGGCGCGGCATGCCGGGTCATGGACGGCCTGCGCGATCGCTTCGGCCCGCGCCTGCACGAAGCGCGACTGCGCCTCGCCCTGGCGCGCCCGCTGGCCGAGGCCGCGCTGGCCGGCGTGCGCGGCAAAGGCGGGCTGGCAGCCCTGTCGGGCTGGGTTCCCAAACGTCGGCTGGATGGGTTGCGCGCCACGCTGGACGAACGTTTCCACGGCCGCACCTGGCTCGACGTGCGCGAGCCGTCCCCACGCGAAGTCGCCGAGGTCCCCTCGCTGGTGCGCTATCCGGGCTGGCTGGCCCCCTTCGTTCCGCTGGTGAAAAGCTACGGCATACCCCGTTACGGCGAGTTCGACCCGGCGCTGCCGTTTGCTTTCACCTACCTGCTGCTGTTCGGCGCCATGTTCGGCGATATCGGCCACGGTGCGGTGATCCTGCTGCTGTCCGCCGCCCTGGCCCGACGGCTCGGGCGCATGGCCTGGGTGGGCGTCGCTGCCGGCGCGGTGTCGATGCTGTTCGGCCTCTTCTACGGCAGCATCTTCGGCTACGAGACCCTTATCGAGCCGCTGTGGCTGTCGCCGCTGCACGACCCGATCCGCGTGCTGACCCTTGCCGTGGGCTTCGGGGTCGGCTTCATCACCTTCACCCTGCTGGCCAATGCCTGGAACAGGGGCGTGGCCGGCCGCGCCGCCGAAGCCCTGTTCGATTCCGGCGGGCTGGCCGGGCTGGCGTTCTATCTCGGCGCCGTCGGCGTACTGGCAAGCCTGGCCGGGGCGGCGGATGTCGCGCAACCGGCCGCGATGCTGGCGGGACTGGGCATCGTCGTCGTCGCCGCATTCAAGTGGTTTGAAGCCAGGGCCGGACTGGGCGAGCGCATCCTGGTGACGCTGATCGAGACGCTGGAAACCGCCATCAACCTGTTTTCCAACACGCTTTCGTTCATGCGCGTGGCGGCCTTCAGCCTCAACCACGTCGCGCTGGCGCTGGCGGTGTTCACGCTCGCGAACGGGCTCGACGCGACGGGCCACTGGCTCACGATCACGCTCGGCAATGTCGTCATCATCGTGCTGGAAGGCGGCATCGTCGCCATCCAGGCGCTGCGTCTGATGTATTACGAAGGGTTCTCGCGCTTCTTCAGCGGGGATGGCAGGGAATTCGTGCCGCTGCGACTGGTGTCGCAGCAGGCCAGGGTTTGATCGATTTCAAAAAGGAGAGGACATGACCGGGTTGATTGCACTGATGGTTATACCGGTGGCGGCCACGCTGGCCGCGGGCATCTGGCTGGAGCTGAAACCGCGCCGCGTGTAGGCAGGCTGGCTCAAGGGCGGCATGCTCGCCAATGTGGCGCTGTTCGGGCTGGGACTGGTCGGCGTCACCCTGTTCGGCGTGCAGGATGTGCTGGCGGCTGAACCCGCTGCCGCCGCGGCCGCAGGCATCACTCTGGGCCAGGGCCTGGCGCTGCTCGGCGTCGGCCTGCCGACCGGCCTTGCGGCCATCGGCGCGGCCATCGCGCTGGGCCCGATCGGCTCGGCCTCGCTCGCGGTCATCGCCGAAAAGCCGGAAATGTTCGGCCGTACGCTGATCTACATGGGTCTGGCCGAAGGAATTGCGATCTATGGCCTCGTCATGTCCATCCTGCTGCTCGGCAAGATCTGAACCCGATGCCAGCCGCCACCGAACTCCCGCACGGCAACGCACGGCTGGTGGTGCTGGGCAGCGCAGGCCTCGCCAGCGGCTTCGGCCTGATCGGCGCCGAGGTGCATGCCGACGCCGACCCGGCGACCGTCGAAAGCGTGCTCGAGCAACTGGCGAAGTGCGGCGACGCGGCGCTGGTGCTGCTGGAAACCCCGGNNGCTCGCTCAGGGCCGCGGCTACTGGCTCAACCGCCTGCGCAACGAAGGCGGTCGCATCGTCATCACCGAACTGCCCCCGCTGCCTGCACCGCACGACTACGCGCCGGCGGTGGACGAGGTGGTGCGGGCGGTGCTGGGGCCGGACGCGTTGAAATAGATGCAAGTTACAAGGTGCAAGATGCAAGATGACCCATGTTGAGAATCTGCTTGAATCTTGCAACTTGAATCTTGCAGCTTAAGGGTTTGAATCCGGAGAAAAAATGGAATCGGATGCACAGGTTTCCCAACTCGAGCAGGCCCTGCTGCTGCAGGCCGAGACGCTGGCGCGCGAAGCGTTGCAGAACGCCGAGTCGGCACGCGCCCGCATCCTCGCCGAGTCGGCGGAAAAGCTGAAGCTGGCGGGGGAACGCGAAGTGCTGGCTGCCAAGGTCGAGGCCGAACGTCTGGTCAGGCGTCATAGTCAGGCGGCCGAGACGCGGCTGGCGGCAGACCTCGACCGCCTGCGCTGGGCGCTGACCGAGGCCACGCTGGCCGGGGTGAAAACGTCATTCCGGCAATTGGTGCAGGACGATGCGCGTTATCTGGATGTGCTCGAATCCTGGCTGGCGGCGGCAGCACAGGCGCTGCCGCCCGGCGATCTGGTGGCGGAAGTGCGGCCCGAAGATGAAAAGCGGCTGGCGCCGCGCTGGCCCGACCTGGCTGCGCGTGCCGCGCCAGGCCGCGCCGTCACGCTAGTCAGCCACAGCCAGCCGAGCGAGGGCGGCATCCGGGTGCGCCTCGCCGACAATCGCGCCCAGCTCGACCAGACCTTCGAAGCCCGGCAGGCGCGCCTCGCCGACGAACTGGCGCGGGTGTCGATGGAACGCCTGTTCGCCAGCGCGCCCGACCTCGGCACGCTGGTCCACGGATAAGAAACAACAAGGAAAGCGCAATGGGCACGATTCTGGAAATCAACGGCCCCCTGGTCAAACTCGAACTGCCGCAGACGGTGATCGGCGAGCAGGTTCGGGTCGGGCGCATGGGCCTGGTCGGCGAGGTGATCGGCCGCGACGGCGACACCGCCCTGGCGCAGCTCTACGAAGACACCGCCGGCCTGCGTCCCGGCGAAGTGGCGGAAGGGCTGGGATGGCCGCTGTCGGTGGAACTCGGTCCGGGTCTGCTCGGCGCGATCTTCGACGGCGTGCAGCGGCCGCTGCAGGCGGTGTGGGAACAAAGCGGCGACCGCATCGCGCGCGGCGTCGCGGTGCCGTCATTGCCGCGCGACAAGGCCTGGCATTTCGTGCCCGACCCGGCGCGCCAGGCCGGCGGCACGCTGACGGGCGGGGACGTGCTCGGCGCCGTGCAGGAAACCGAATCGATCCTGCACCGCATCCTGACCCCGCCGCTGATCCATGGCGAATTGCTGGAGCTGGCGCCCGAGGGGGACTACACGCTCGACGAAGCGATCGGCCGGGTCAAGCTCGCCGACGGCCGCATCGAGAAGCTGCACCTGTTCCACCGCTGGCCGGTGCGCACCCCGCGCCCGTTCAGGCAGCGCGACCATGCGGTGGCGCCGCTGATCACCGGACAGCGCATCCTCGACACCTTCTATCCGCTGCTGAAGGGCGGCAAGGCGGCGATCCCCGGACCCTTCGGCGCCGGCAAGACCATGCTGCAGCAGCAGATCGCGCGCTGGTGCAACGCCGAGATCGTCATCTACGTCGGCTGCGGCGAGCGCGGCAACNNGCTGGGCCGAGGCCTTGCGCGAGGTCGCCGGTCGCCTCGGCCAGATGCCGGTGGAAGAGGGCTACCCGGCCTACCTCGGCTCGCGTCTCGCCGCCTTCTACGAGCGTGCCGGCCGGGTCGAAACCTTCGCCGGCGACCACGGTTCGGTGACGTTGATCGGCGCGGTGTCGCCGCCCGGCGGCGACTTCTCCGAACCGGTCACCAGCCATACGAAAGAGATCATCCAGACGTTCTGGGCGCTGTCGAAGGAACTCGCCGACGCGCGTCATTACCCGGCGGTCGACTGGCTGGAAAGCTTTTCGGGCTATGTGAAGTCGGCTGCGAAATGGTGGGCGGAAACCGTTGATCCGAATTGGGAAAGCGCGCGCGCCGAAGCGCTCGACCTGCTCGCGGCCTCGGAAGAACTGCAGCGCATCGTCAACCTCGTCGGGGTCGAGGCGCTCTCCAGCGAACAGCGCTGGACGCTGGAAGCGGCAGGGCTGATCAAGGAAGGTCTGCTGCAGCAGTCGGCCACCGACGAAGTGGACAGTTTTGCCTCGCCCGAGAAGCAGTACGCGCTGCTCGCCGCCTTGCTCGACATTTATCGCCACGGCATGAAGCTGGTGAAGCTCGGCGCGCCTGCCGGAAGACTGATTCAGCTGCCGCTGCTGGCGCAGGCAAGGCGCTGGAAAAGCCAGCACGGCTCGGACGATCTCGCTGCGCTCAAGGCCAGGATCGTCGCGATCCCCGATGCGTTCGAGCCGCTGCTGCAGGAATATGCACAGAACCCCTCTCCCTTGAGGGGAGAGGGGCAGGGGGAGAGGGTGGGCGCGCAAGCGCCTGGAGACAGCGCATCATGAAGCCACATGACTTCGCACGTAAGCTCCGCCAGGAACAAACCGATGCCGAAAACCTGTTGTGGTCGCACTTGCGTGCATACCGCCTATCCGGATTGAAATTCCGTCGCCAGCAGCCCATCGGAGTCTATGTCGTGGATTTTTTCTGCCCTGAAAAGAAGTTGATCGTGGAGCTGGATGGTGGGCACCATCAGGAGCGCGTTGATTACGACTCGAATCGAGATGCCTGGTTGAAGTCGGAGGGCTATACCGTGTTGCGCTACTGGAACAATGAGGTGATGGGGAATCTGGAAGGAGTGCTGGAAGACGTTGGCCGAGTAGCCGGCGTTTTCGTCGAGGCTCCACCCTCACCCCAACCCCTCTCCCCTCAAGGGAGAGG
>DONB01000232.1 GCA_003510325.1 Thiobacillus sp.
TCCAGCTTGATCTTTTCGCGTCCGCCTTTAGCCATGATTCAACTCCTTAAACCGCTTCGCCGCGGGCGCGCAGGTCAGCCAGAACGGCGTCGATGCCGTTTTTGTCGATGGTACGCAGGGCGGCGTTGGACAAACGCATACGCACCCAGCGGTTTTCGCTCTCGACCCAGAACCGGCGGTATTGCAGGTTGGGCAGGAAACGACGCTTGGTTTTGTTGTTGGCGTGGGAAACGTTGTTCCCGACCATGGGCTTCTTGCCCGTCACGACACATACGCGAGCCATGATGCTGCTCCAAAATTGAGGGTTAACCGGTGAGGGTTAACTAAAGGGGTTAACCCGAGAACCGCGATTTATACCACAGCTTGCGTGAGCTGGGCAAGTTCGACAGCAAGTCAGAGGTGGCCGGCTTCCATGAACGACAGCGAGGACGCGCCCGCGACGATGAAATGGTCGAGCACGCGGATGTCCACCAGCGTCAGTGCGTCCGCCAGTTGCCGGGTGAGATTGCGGTCGGCCTGGCTGGGTTCGGCCACCCCGCTGGGGTGGTTGTGGGCCAGGATCAGCGCGGCGGCATTGTGAGCCAGCGCGCGCTTGACGATCTCGCGGGGGTAGACGCTGGTCTGGGTGAGCGTGCCGCGAAACAGCTCTTCCACAGCGATCACCCGGTTCTGTGCATCGAGGAACACGCAGCAGAACACCTCGTATTCCTTGCCGCGCAGGATCAGCCGCAGGTAGTCGCGTACGGCGGTGGGGGAGGTCAGCGCATCGCCTGCCAGCATGTCCTCGGCCAGCGTGCGCCGCGCCATTTCCATCACCGCCTGCAGCAGCGCATATTTGGCCTCGCCGACGCCCGGGGCTTCGCAGGCCGATTTCTTGTCGGCTCGGCACAGGCCGCCCAGGCTGCCGAAGCGCCCGATCAGTTCGCGCCCAAGGTCGACCGCACTCTTGCCGACCACGCCAGTGCGCAGGAATACAGCGACCAGTTCGGCGTCGGTCAGGGTCGCGGCCCCCTGTTTCAACAGCTTTTCGCGCGGACGCGCGTCCTCCGGCCAGTCTCGAATCGCCATGACCCTTCCCCTCCCGTAGAATGTGCCATTTTCATGGAAAGCGGGCAGGGAATCGAGACCGTGTCGCTGGCAGGCAAAAAAATCATCCTCGGCGTGACTGGCGGCATCGCGGCCTACAAGGCGGCGGAACTGTGTCGCCTGCTGGTCAGGGCCGGTGCCGACGTACGGGTCGTGATGACCGCCGCCGCTAAGCAGTTCGTCGCTCCGCTGACGTTCCAGGCGCTGTCCGGCAAACCGGTGCTGACGTCCCTGTGGGACGCCGCCGATCGCGACGGCATGGAGCACATCCATCTTTCGCGCGATGCCGACCTGCTGCTGGTGGCGCCGGCCTCGGCGGATTTCCTCGCCAAGCTTGTGCACGGGCGTGCCGACGATCTGTTGTCGACCCTGTGTCTGGCGCGCACCTGTGCGCTTGCTGTGGCCCCCGCGATGAACCGCGAAATGTGGGGGGCTGCGGCGACCCGGCGCAATCTGGCACAACTGCGAGCCGACGGCGTGAGCGTGCTGGGTCCGGCCGCCGGCGAACAGGCTTGCGGCGAAGTTGGNNATCGACCCGGTGCGCGGCCTGACCAACCTGAGTTCCGGGAAAATGGGCTATGCGGTGGCACAAGCCGCAGCCGAAGCGGGCGCCGAGGTGTACCTGGTGTCGGGGCCGACCTGCCTCGCCGCGCCGGCCGGAGTGCGGCGTATCGACGTGCAAAGCGCAGCCGAGATGCGCGATGCCGTGCTGCGTGAGCTGCCCAGCGACGCATTCATTGCCGTGGCGGCGGTGGCCGATTACCGGGTGGATACCGCAGCGTCGCAGAAGATCAAGAAAACAGCCGGGGGCCTGACGCTCAATCTGGTGGCCAACCCCGATATCCTGGCCGAAGTGGCCGCCTTGCCGAACGCGCCGTTCTGCGTGGGTTTTGCCGCCGAAACCGAGCGTCTGGCCGAGCATGCCGAAGCCAAGCGCCTGAAAAAGAAGCTGCCGTTGCTGGTCGGCAACCTGGCACAGGACACTCTCGGGCAGGACACCGCCGAACTGGTGCTGTTCGACGAGGGGGGGCAGCACTCCTTACCGCGCGCCGACAAGCTCACCCAGGCGCGCCACCTGATCCGCCACCTCGCAACCCTGCTCAACTGACGAAATCCCGACGAATATGAAGATGGATGTGAAGATTCTCGACGCCCGCCTGCGCGATCAACTGCCGCATTACGCCACGCCGGGTTCCGCCGGGCTCGATTTGCGCGCCTGCATCGATGGTCCAATCGTACTGGCGCCGGGCGAAACCCGGCTGATTCCGACCGGGATGGCGATCCATCTGGCCGATCCCGGCTATGCCGCGTTGATCCTGCCGCGCTCGGGACTGGGCCACAAGCACGGCATCGTGCTGGGCAATCTGGTCGGCCTGATCGATTCGGATTATCAGGGCCAGCTCATGGTGTCTGCCTGGAACCGTGGGCAGCAGGCATTCGAACTGACGCCGATGGAGCGGCTGGCGCAACTCGTCATCGTGCCGGTGGTGCAGGCCGAATTCAACGTGGTGGAGGCGTTCGGCGAAAGCCAGCGCGGCGAAGGGGGATTCGGCAGCACGGGCCGCCAGTAGTGTCGGATTTTTTTACAATTGTGAACAAGTCGGCCCGGGAGACGGACCTGACCGGTGCTCTGGGCTCCAGGGCATGGAAATTGCTGCAATAAACGCCATGTTGCAGGTTTCCTGATGTTCGGATCCCTGTTGTTGCGGAGAAACACAAAAATAAGAGGTTGGAGAGCCGGCTGGCGCAGTCATGCACCATACGTCCATATCGCGGTTTGGCCTGATCCTGGCTGCAGTCCTGGTGCTGCTGGCCGGCATCGTCACGTCCGCGATTTACCTGACGCGACCGCAGGCCCAGCCGGTGCCGGAAGAGCTGGACAAGCCGGTGATGGCCGCGCAGATCGAATTCCTGGCCGAGGCGATGCAGCGCACCGCCGCACGGATTGCGGCCCATCCGCAGACGCTCGCCTGTTTCGATAGCGCCGCGCCGGAGGTGTGTCAGGCGCAGGCGGCCAACCTGCACGCCCTGAATCAGGACGCGACCGTGCTGTTCGTCACCGACGGACAGCGCCAGTTGCTGCCTGGCTTCCTGCCGGGCGACACCCGGCGGCTGCTGGCCAATGCCGGCCGCGCCGGCGCGTCTGCCACGGCCACGTTCAATCTGTCGCTGTCGCACCCGGTGACGGGCAGCGACGGCAAGCGGCTGGGTTTTGTCATCGTCGAGCAGAGCGTGCCGCAGCTGCAGGCGCTGTTCGACACCCTGCCGTTGCCGGACGCGGCCGCCTATGCCGAATTGCAGCAAAGCCAGGCGGGTGATGCCGCCATGGTGCTGATGCGGCGCGGCAACCAGGCGATCAAGCGCCATACCCATCCCACCCTGATCGCACTGGCCGGCACGCCCTGGCAGATTGCCGTATGGCGTCCGGTCACGCCGGTGGTCGAGAGTGTCGCGCCCTACCTTTTGAGTTGGCTGGTGGCGAGCCTGATTATCGCCATCCTGGTGACGGCCACCATCCTGGCGGTGCGCAATCGCGTGAGCGACAACCTGCGCACGATGGTGAAACTCACCAACGATCTGCGCCAGCAGCGCCTGCGCACGGATTACCCGGTTAGCCTCGCGGAATTCCAGGCGCCGCTCGAGACCATGCTGAAGCTCGGCAAGGTCATGCTGGGGCGGCAGAAGGAAGTTTCGTCGCAGGCGCGGCTCGATCACCTGTCCAAGGTCAACAACCGGCGCAGCTTCGATGAAAAGCAGAAGGAACTGTTCGCCAGCCTGAAGGACGGCTGGTCGCACAGCCTGCTGATCATGGATATCGACAACTTCAAGCAGGTCAACGACACCTTCGGCCACGAGGCGGGCGATCAGCTCATCATCAAGTTCGGCAATGCGCTGAAGGCCAGCCTGCGCAACAGCGATTTCATCGCCCGGCTAGGGGGCGACGAATTCTGCGTGCTGTTCCCGTATACCCCGCTGGATCGTGCGCAGGAACTGGCCGAACGCCTGCGTGCCAAGATGCCGGAAAGTGTGGAACTCATCCCCGGCGTGACGCAAAAGCTGTCGTGGAGCGGCGGCCTGTCCGAGTACAGCCGCGAGGACAAGGAAGAAAACGAGGCGCTGGCGCGAGCCGACGCCGCGTTGCTGGAAGCCAAGCGCGGCGGCCGCAATGCCACGCGGATCAGGGCCGCCGCCTGATCGCGATCGCCAGCAGGACGCCCCCCAAGATTCCCCACAGCGCCAGCACCGGCGCATTGCCCCAGCGCACGTAGGGTGTGGTGCCGGCATAACCCTGGATTTCGCCGGAGAGGCTGCCGGCGGTGAAAAGCGGCAGGCTGGCCAGGACATGGCCGCGCGCGTCGATGATCGCGGTCACGCCGGTATTGGTCGCGCGCAGCATCATGCGTCCGGTTTCCAGCGCGCGCATCTGCGACATCTGCGCATGCTGCCAGGGCGCGAACGAATCGCCGAACCACGCCAGGTTGCTGACGTTCACCAGCACGCTCGCCTCAGGCAGCTGGCGGATGATCTCCTCGCCGAACGCATCCTCGTAGCAGATGTTGGCCGCCACCCGCTGGCCGCCGATGGCAAGCGGCCGCTGGTCGACGGCACCGCGCGCAAAATCCGACAGCGGAATGTGCAGCACATCGAGCACCCAGCCCCAGAACGCTTTCAGCGGAATATATTCGCCGAACGGCACCAGATGCACCTTGTGATAGCGCTGGCTGGGCGCGCTGCCGTAGCTGATCACGCTGTTGTAGTAAGCGCCCTGAAGCGAGCCGGTGGGCTGTCCGGTCAGCACGTCGCCGCCGTTCTGGCGACCGAGTGCGATCAGCCCATCGCGATAGGTGCCAGGAAGATCGGATTCGAACAGCGGCAGCGCGGTTTCCGGAAAGACGATCNNAATAGCCTTCCAGCGTGGCCTGCGTCTTCTCGGGTCGCCATTTCATGTCCTGCGGGATATTGCCCTGCAGCAGCGCGACCGACGTCGGCGCGCCGTCCGGTATGGTCCAGGCGAGGCTGCGCAAGGCCTGGCCGCCGACCCCCAGCGCCACGACCGCTACCACGACCCAGACGCGATGCCCCAGCGGGCCGCGCATCGCCACGCTCCATGCGAGCAGCGCCGCGATCAGGGCGAGCAGCGTCGATATGCCGTAGACACCGACCAGCGGCGCATAACCCGCCAGCGGGCTGGCCGGAACCTGCGAGTAACCCATCACCAGCCAGGGGAAGCCGGTGAACAGCCAGCCGCGCACCCATTCCATGACACCCCATGCCAGCGGCATCAGCGCCAGCAGACGCAGTCCAGGCGAGACGGGCCAACGCGCCTGCAACGCGCCGACTGCAGCCGGAAACAGTGCCAGAAACGCGCAAAACAGGAAGGTCGCGAGCGCGGCCAGCCATGCCGTCATGCCGCCGTACACCGACAGGCTGACGAACACCCAACTGACGCCGGAGATGAAGAAGCCCAGCCCCCAAACAAAGCCGATCAGGAAGCCGGCGCGCAGCGAGTCGGTGTGGGCCAGCATTCCGAACAGCACGGCCAGACTCAGGATGGGCAAGGGCCAGACGCCGAGCGGAGCGAAGCCGGCAATGGCCAGCCCGCCGGCAAGCAGGCTCAACAGCAACACCGGAAAAGACACGCGCGGCANNGTTAAGGAAGGGCGTGTTGTCGCCCTGGCTGGCGAGCGTTTTCTGGGTGACGACCCACTCCGCCGTCTCGTCGAAAATGCAGATGTCGGCACAGCTGCCGACCGCCAGATTGCCGCCGGGCACGCCGAGGATCTGCGCTGGCTTCCAGGAAATCAGGTCGATCGCCTGCATGAGCGGCACGCCCATTTCGCGTGCCCACTTCAGCGTCAGCGGCAGCAGCAGTTCGACGCCGGAGGCACCGGGTGCGGATTCGCCGAACGGCACCTGCTTCACATCCTCGTCGACCGGGGTGTGATCGGAGCACAGCGCGTCGATTGAGCCGTCGCGAAGCGCCTCGCGGATCGCATCGCGGTCGCGCAGGCTTCTGAGCGGCGGCACCAGGTGCAGGTGCGAATCGAAGCTGATGAGATCGTTTTCCGACAGGTGGACGTGGGTGCTGGCGACGTCGCAGGTGACCGCCAAGCCCTGTGCCTTGGCCGCGCGCACCATGGCGATGCCGTCGCGCGTCGACAGGCGCGCAATGTGGACGCGGGCGCCGGTCTCGCGCGCCAGCTGCAGGATCGTCGCCAACGCGACCGTCTCGGCCAGCGCCGGAATGCCGGGCAGCCCGAGCCGCGTGGCCACGGCGCCGTCGTGCGCCACCCCGCCCTTCGCCAG
>DONB01000253.1 GCA_003510325.1 Thiobacillus sp.
CCATGATGCGCGGATTTTTCCGTGGCGCCTCCGACGCCGACGATGAACTCGACCAGCATGCGCAGCCGCGCCTGAATACCGTACTGATTACGCAAGGCGCCGCGGCCGCGGGACGCAGGCTCGCGGAGTTGGCGCTGAACGAGCTATTGGTGGAAGTGGTGGCGATCCGCCGTCAGGGTATCAAGGGGGTGGACCCCCAACCCGACACCGAAATCCAGGTGGGCGACGTGCTGGTGCTGCGCGGCACCGCCGATGGCCTGGCGGCGGCGGAGTTCAGGGTGTTNNAACAGGGGCTACACCACCGGCAGCGTAGGCTGAAAAACGCATGCTGCCGCGCAAGGCGTTGCCGTCATCAATTTTCCGGTCGATTTCAGCCAGGATGGCTACCGGAATCTGCGGGCCGGTCTTGAGGTTGGTGCGCGCCGTGGGGGCGGCGTCAGCGTAAACGTTGTCGAAAATGAGCTGAAGCCGGGCGCCATACGGGTTGTTGGGCGTGGTTGCCGGACTTTCCGCAGCATTGAAGACGTAAGTGCCGTTGATGAAACCTGCGNNTCTGCGTGCGACAGATGATCCCAGACTGCGATCGCTTCATCTCCCGTTATCTGTCCGTTCCCGTCGCCGTCTTCTGTGGCTCCGGCAATCTGGGTTGTCGCAGCACTGAAATCTCCGGGCAGAGCATTGTATCGGTCCTGGAAACCGAAGAACGCGGCCTTGGTTCCGTCCAGCTGGGAGATGATGTTTTTCACTCGTGCACTGGTAATAAGTTCCTGCCCCTTCAGAATACCGCCGAGCAGCAGTCCGATGATGACCAGTACAATGGCGATCTCGATCAGGGTGAAGCCCGACTGGCGTCGCGGTAGGTTGAGGTGAGGCATGGTGGAACGCTCCGTTTATAGTATTGCCTGNNAAAGTATTGATAATTATGAACAAATCAAACTATTGTGCGTCGGGCTGGAGGTGGGTTTGACGAATGCACGACGCCCACGTCGGGATTCCGTCAGGTGCGTGCGATTCCCGGGCCCGTGTCCACTCCATTTCCATTTCAAAATGCCGATAGCGCTGTCATGCTGAATCGATTCCGTTTCAACCGCGTGCCCTCACATGTCTGAACGCACCGGGCCGGCGCCCCGCCTCGCCTGGCTGACCTCGCTGGTCACGCTGTTCACCCGCGTGGCCCCGGGGCGCTGGCTGGCCCTGATGCTGTTGGCCCTGCATGCCGCAGTTAGGTTCGACGCCGACGCGGCGGTGACCCGTGCCTTCCTGCTGGCGCATTACGGATTGTTCCTGCTGTGGCAGCCGCTGGTGCGCAGCGAGGCACGCATCGAGCCGCGGCTGGCGTTGCCGGTATTTGCCATGGCAGCGCTGCTGGTGCTGGTGGACAGCACCTGGGTGATGGCGCTGTGGCTGGCGATTCTGGCCGGGCTGGTCGGCGCAGTGGCGGCATCGCAACACGAGGGCCGGCGCCTGGCCTACCTGCTGGCGTTGGCCTATCTGCTCGCTCTGCTGCTGGGCTGGGTGCTGCCGCAGAGTCTGGGAGGCACTGCGCTGCCGGAGATGCTGCAGGCGGGGGTGCGCTACGGCCTGGNNCGGGCGGGCACGCGGCGGGTCGTCCACTCTCGATTTCATCTACGGGCTGATGCTGTCGCTGCTCATCATGGTGATGGCGCTGGGGGTATTCGCCGTGGTGGCGGTGGCCCGGGTGAGCTATGCCTGGGCGCTGGTGCAGACCCTGCTGGGGATGGCGGCGCTGCTGCTCGCGCTGTCGTGGTTGTGGAATCCGCGCGCCGGCTTCGCCGGACTGGGGCAGGTCACCTCGCGTTATCTGCTGTCGGTAGGCCTGCCGTTCGAAGGCTGGGCGCAACGACTGGCGACGCTGGCCGAACGCGAGCGCGATCCGGAATCCTTCGTGCGCGACGCCCTCTCCGATCTGCACGAACTGACCTGGATCCGCGGGGGGCGCTGGCAGGCGGCGCGTGGAGAGGGACAGTTCGGCGAGCCTGCCGAACATAGTTTGAGCCATGCCTTCCATGGCCTGAGCCTGACCTGGCAATCCACGCGCCCGCTCACCCCCGCACTGGCGCTGCACGTGCGGCTGCTGTCGCAGTTGCTGGGTTATTTCTACGCCTCCAAGGTGCGCGAACAGACGCTGCGCGAGCAGGCCTACAGCCAGGCGATTCACGACACCGGCGCGCGCCTGACCCACGACGTGAAGAACATCCTGCAATCGCTGAAGACCCTGCTCGCTGCAGCCGATACGTCCACGCCCGAGGACAGCGATCGTCTGCTCGCCCTGATGAGGCGCCAGCTGCCGCAACTGGCCGCGCGCCTCTCGCAAACCGTCGACAAGCTGAAGCAGCCGGCAGAAATGGACGTCGCGCACATTTCTGCGCACGCCTGGTGGATGGCACTGCAGACGCGTTACGAACACGACGACGTGCGGTTCTTCGCCGACGCCATCGACGACACGCCGCTGCCGCAGGATCTGTTCGACAGCGTGGCCGACAATCTGCTGACCAATGCGTTGCGCAAGCGGCAGGGGCAGCCCGATGTGGCAGTGGAAGTGCGGCTGGAGCTGCAGCCCCTGGTGAACCTGACGGTGACGGACAGCGGCGCGCCGGCGCCCGAGCATGTGGCGCGCAACCTGTTCCTGAGTCCGGTGGCATCGGATTTCGGTCTGGGCGTGGGCTTGTATCAGGCGGCGCGGCAGGCGGCGCGGTCGGGCTGCCGGCTGGAACTGACCGACAACCATGCCGGGCGGGTGACGTTCCGTTTGCAGGCTACGGAGAGCAGCTCGAACCCGTAGGGCAGACGCGAACTTTCAGCAGACTGTCGGGAACCCACACCAGCAGATCGTCGAATTCCCCGCCGGCGCCACCGGCCTGGGTGTGCGTGCGACTGACATAAACGGGGTCCGCATCGGTGTTTTCCAGTTCATTCGCCCCGGTGGGGTCGGCCAGCGCATTGCCGTTGACGTTGAGGGCGCCCCAGCCGTTCGCGCCGAGGGAAGCCAGCAGGAACACGACGTTCGATGCGACATCGGGTGCGGCGCAGGTATTGACGGTGCAGATCTGGAGCGGGCTGGCCAACGTGGTGCTGCTCGAAAAGCCCCGGACTTCGTTTGAAAAAGCCGTGCTGACCGCGTAGAGCAGGCGATTGCCCCATGCATCCTGCTGCGCGACGCCGAGGTCGACCCAGGGTAGCCAGCCGTGGGACAAGTTGCTGCCGACAACCTGCTCGATGCAGGCTCGAGTGGCGAGATTCCGGTTTTCGCGTCCATCGCCGTCGGTGTCGGGGCAGGGCAAGTACGCGTGCTGAAGGGTGACAGTCGTCGAACTCGGGTTGGTGGCGGGACAGGTGGCGGTGCACGTGCTCGGAGGTGCGGGCTGGAGTACGCCGGTGGGCCCCACCGTATCGTAGACGCAACTGCATGAATGGGTCATGGCGTATCCAAGTATGGCCTCGCGTGTCTCATCCAGCGTCTTCTTCGTCTCCGCGATCCGCCGTGCCTGAATCTGCGCCGTCAGGGGGACCGCCAGCCCACCGACCAAGATGGTGATGAGGACCAGCACGATGGCCAGTTCGATCAGGGAGAAACCGCGCGCCTGTTTCATGGTGTGGGTTCCTTGACGATGGTCGGGGCCGGGCTGGGGCGCAGCACCTGGTATGGTTCATAGACCCTGCCGTCGGCCCGGATCTGGCCTGGCTTCAGACCGGGCACGCCGGATGGGCCTGTCTGCGGCTGGCCGTTGACCCAGCTCGTGCCGCGGCCGTCGGAGCGGATGACCATGCCGTCGAAACGCTGCGCGGGCGGAGCAAGACCGTTCCCCGCCGGCCTCGCCTGGGTGACGTTGCGCGCGCGCGCCGCTTCGAGCTGCGCGCGCTGGGCGGGTGTGTAGAACAGGCGACCCGGGTCGGCGACCAGGCTTTCACCCCATGCGGACAGACTGGCCAGCAACAGGATGGGGAGGGCGACAACGCGTGGCAGTCTGGCGGTGCGCGGACTCATGGCATCTCCTTGTCGTCGGCGGCCACGGTATACCACAGCAGCTCGCATTCCGCGTCGAGCTCGGGGCGGTTGACGGCCTGGGGCGGCGTGTCGGCATGGCGGCTCAGACGGCACTGGGCGGTGCGGAACAGGCCGGGCGCGCGGAGGTGCAAGGCGTCGAGAAAACGCGGCAGGTCGGTTTCCACCAGCAAGGGCATTTTCACCACCATGCGGGTTTGCTTGAGCGGCAATCCGCTGGCCAGTTCGGGCGGGGCGGCGGAGCGCGGCGACAGGGTGTAGGTAAGGCCATAGAGGCGGGCGTCGCGATTGGCGAGCTGCGCGGCTTCGATCCAGGCGAGGCGATTTTCCTCGCCGACGAATCCACGCGCAATCAGCACGCGATAGGCATCGAGATGCTGGGCAATCAGGCGCGCGTCCGTGCGGCCCTGTTGCTGTCGTGCGCGCGAAGCATTGAGCAGGCTTTGCTGGCGCTGCAGTTCGGCGTGCGCTTCCGATTGATGCAGGTGGCTCCAGAAAATGCCGGCAGCCGACAGCGACACTGCGGCGAGCAGCAGCAGGATCGATGTCTTGAGCGAGGCGATCGGCGGGCGGGTCATCATGGACGTAACTGGATACGCAGGCTGAAGCGGGTTTCTTCAGGGGTGCTTGCGCCTGTGGTCTTGCCGGTCAGGGTGGCGGTAGGCGCGGTGTCGACCGGGCTGCTCAGGCGCTCGACCGCTGCCACGCCGGGCTGCGCGGCCAGCCACGAGACCAGGCTGTCGATGCGCGACATGGCGGCGCGAAAGTTCCCGTCGAATTCGCTGAGCCGTGCGTCCAGCATGATCCCTGCCGTGCCCCCCGAGGTGTCCTGCAGCGTCAGGGTCTTGAGCACGACGTCCGGGAGGGCCGACAGCGCTTGTCCCAGCGGCAGGAACAGTGCGTTGACGTCGAGCGGCGAGCGACTCAGTTGCGCAGCCAGGTCGAGGGTTAGGGCGAGCTGGTCGGGGCGCGTGGCGAGCGCAGGGAAATCCCGCACGATGGCGGCATAGTGTTGGTCCCCGCGCTGCGCCTCTGCCTGAACCTGCTGCGCCTGGTCCTGCAGATCCTGTGCGTGAAGCCAGTATGCAGCGCTCAGGGTCAGCCCGGCTGCCGCGACCAGGCCGGCCGCCAGATTCAGGCCGCGCCGCCAGCGGAATTCGAGATGGCGCTGCAGCAGTTCGGGCGGGGCCAGATTCAGCTGAACGGCTTCGCCCGCAAGTGCGGCCAGCGGCGCGACCTCGGGCGTGGCGGCCAGGAAATCATCGGGGATGCGCAGCGCGCGCGCAAGACTGGGCATGTCGATCAGCCGCGTGCTGAACGCCGGGTCGGCATTGAGCGGCGCCTGCGAGCTGTCGAGTTGTCCGCTCGGATCCAGCAGCAGCACATGCAGGCGTGCCTCGCGCGGCAGGATGCGCTGACCGGTGAGATACAGCTGCGTCTTGGCTATTTCGTCGGCGGCATTGCCCGGCAGCTGGGTGGGCGTATCGCTGCCGATCAGGCGCGAAAACCGCAACAGGCCGTTGTGATAGTAGGACAGTCGCAGGCTGTTGTTGAGGCGACACGCCAGCAGGGCGTGAGGTTCCTGCACCCGCAGTTTCAACAGCAGATGCTGGCACGCCATCGCCAGCGGGGTGATGCCGGACAGCGGAATCCGTTCACGATGCAGCACGCTCAGCCAGGGCGTCAGCCATTCGGCGTCGGGCAGGGCCGCCAGCAGGTAACGGTCGTCGCGGCGGCCAGTGGTTTCGCGTGCCTGTCGCCAGGCGCCGGTGAAGCGCGCATTGCGGAATACCTGTTTCAGCTTGCGCGCCGNNTGCATGCCCCTGCACGTGCGGCATGACTTCGCTGCGGTAGTCCTCGTCCACCGTGTCGGCCACCAGCAACGTGGGCAATCGCGCATGCCTGATCACGATCTGCCGGAAAGCGGCCAGCCCGTCCGCGTCGGAGGAAAACTCGCCCAGCCAGTGCATCTGCCCCGGCCGCCAGTCGAGCACGCCGACCTGGCGCGGCGTGGCCAGCAGGATCAGTTGGTGATCGAACATCACAATGGCAGGTTCCCTATCAGGTCGTAGATGGGCAGCAGCACCGACACCAGGATGCCGCCAAGCAGCAGGCCGAGGATGGCGGTGAGCAGCGGTTCCAGCACCCTGAGGCCGTTCTCGATCGAGTCGAGCACTTCACGATTGTAAAAATACGTCACATTGTCCAGCGCTTCGTCGAGTGCGCCGGTGGTCTCGCCCACCTTCAGCATGCGGATCACCAGCGGGGGAAACAGCGCCAGCGACTGGAAGCTCTCTGACAGGCCGCGACCGTCTGCAATCTGCTGCGCGGCGCGGCGGATGCCACGGGCGATCACCCGGTTGCCGGCAACCATCTCGCCCGCCCGCAGCGCGTCGAGCACGGTGACACCGGAGCGATACATCATCGCCAACGTGTTGGTGAAGCGGGACAGCACGATCTTCTGCACGATCGGTCCGATGATGGGCAACTGCAACTGGGTACGATCCCACCACTCGCGCCCGGTCTCGCTTTGCCTCACCCACAGCGGCAGGCCGATGCCCACCGCCAGCGCCAGCAGAAGCCCGATCAGCCAGTATGAGCGCAGCGCATTCGATATCGCCATCAGGATCAGCGTCGGCAGCGGCAGCGTCACGCCCATGGTCTCGACCAGGGAGAGTACCTGCGGCACCAGATAGATCAGCAGGAACAGGATGGCCGCGCCGACCACGACCAGCACCAGCGCCGGATAGATCATCAGCCGCTTGGCCTTGGCCGTGACTTCTTCCTGCCATTTCAGCGACTCGGCCAGGCGATCGAACACTGAATCCAGCAGACCGGTCTGCTCGCCTGCGCGCACGCTGTGGACGAATACCGCACCGAACACGGCGGGGTGGGCTGCCAGCGCCTGCGACAGCACCTTGCCGCCTTCCAGGTCTTCCAGCAGGGCGGTCAGCACATCGCGAAAGCCGCGCTTGTCCATGCTGTCACGCAGGTCGCGCAAGCCTTCCAGCAGCGGAATTCCGGCGCGGGTGATGTAGCGCATGTGGATGCAGAAGGTGACCAGGTCGCGGCGGGTCACGCGCTCGCGTCCCTGCGGCGCATATTGCCGTGACAGCTCCGCCAGCGTGATGAGATCCAGCCCCATGCGCTTCAGACGCAGCTCAAGGTCGACGTCGTTGACCGCCGACAGCGTGCCCTTGACGGTGCGGCCGGTCTGATCGATGGCGCGGTAGTCGAAGAAGGGCATGGTTCAGGCGAGCCCCATCCTCAAACCCGCCCCGTCAAATCCACCACCCGCGCCACTTCCGTCAACGACGTGATGCCATCCAGCACGCGCTTGACGCCGTCCTCGGCCAGCGGGTGATAGCCATGCGCGAGCGCGGCGCGACGGATTTCGTGCAGCGGCGCATGGTTGGCCACCAGTTCGTCGAGTTCGGGATCCAAACGCAGCAGCTCGATCAGCGCCAGCCGCCCCCGATAGCCCTTGTTGCTGCATCGCGGGCAGCCGACGGGACGATAGATCTGGGACGGCTGCGCCGGATCGATGCCGAGGATGCGCGCTTCGTCTGCGTCCGGCGTGTAGGCTTCCTTGCAGTGCGAGCACAGCTTGCGCACCAGCCGTTGCGCGACGACGCCGATGATGTTGCCGGACAGGATGCCGGGCTGGATGCCGATGTCCATCAGGCGGGGAAACACGCCGAGCGCGGAGTTGGTATGCAGGGTGGTGAACACCTGGTGGCCGGTCATCGCGGCACGGAAGGCCATTTCGGCGGTGTCCTTGTCGCGGATTTCGCCGACCAGGATGATGTCCGGGTCCTGCCGCATGATCGAGCGGATGCCGTTGGCGAAGTCGAGCTTGAGCGTTTCGTTGACCGAACTCTGGCGCATCAGCGTGACCGGATATTCGACCGGGTCTTCCAGCGTCATGATGTTGACGGTCTCGTTGTTCAGGTGCGAGAGCATCGAGTACAGCGTGGTGGTCTTGCCGGAACCGGTNNGCCGGAACCGGTCGGGCCGGTGACGACCAGGATGCCTTCGGGGCGCGCCATCATCAGCTGCAGCTCGCGCAGCGCGTCGGTGGTGAAACCCATCTGCTCCAGCGGCATGATGGATTTTTCGCGGTCGAGAATGCGCAGCACCAGGTTCTCGCCGTGGATGCCGGGCTGCGACGAGACGCGGAAATCGATCGGGCGGCCGTTCAGCGTCAGCGACATGCGGCCGTCCTGCGGCGCGCGCGTCTCGGCAATGTTCATCCCCGACAGCACCTTCAGCCGCACCAGGATGCCCGGCCAGTAGGTTTTGTGCAGGCTGCGGATCTGTTCCAGTACGCCATCCACCCGATAGCGAATCCGCAGGAAGGCGTGCTCCGGCTCGAAGTGGATATCGGACGATTCGCGCTTCACTGCGTCGGTCAGCAGCGCACCGACTAGCCGCACCACCGGCTGGGTGTATTCCTCGGTCTCGGGGTTGAGGCTGGCGTAATCGACTTCGCCGGTCTCGATTTCGCGCAGGATGCCGTCGAGCGAAAGATCGAAGCCGTAGAACTTGTCGATGCATTCGAGCAGCTGCGCTTCGGCCGCCAGCAGGGTGTCGATTTCGAGCGCCCCACCGAGCGAGGCTTTCAGCTGGTCGAGTGCGACGACGTTGAACATGTCGGTGGTCGCCAGCGTCAGCACGTTGCGCGCGGCGTCGTGCGCGATCGGCAGCAGATGGTGGCGGCGGGCGAAGTCCTCCGGCACCAGTTGCAGCGCTTCGGGGTCGGCCACCACCTGGGAGAGGTCGATGCCCTGGCTGCCGAGGGCATTGGCAAGCTGGTCGCGCAGCACCGCCTCGGTCATGAAGCCGAGCGCGACGAGCTGGCGGCCGATCGGCAGGCCGGTGGCCTTCTGCTCCTTGAGGCCGATGCGCAGCTGGTCGAGGGTGATCAGGCCCTGGGTGACCAGGGTTTCGCCCATGCGGAGTTTCTTGCGGCGTTCCATGATCGTGCGTTTCAGCGAACCGACTTCAACTGCTGCACGCGCGTTTCGGCCTGCGCACGGTCGAAGCGGTGCGCGCCGTTGCGTGCGAGCGCTTTTTCGTAATACGTCAGCGCAGCCTGATGCTGGCGCAGCTGGTCGAGGCTGACCGCGAGGTTGAAGGCGTAGTCGGCGTTGTCCGGGGCGCCGCGGAAGGCTTCGAAGTAGGCGGTCTGGGCGTCGTTCCAGCGCCCCTGCTCGGCATAGAGATTGCCGAGGGTCTGGTAGAGATGCGGACTGGGTTCGCGTTCGATCAGCATTTTCAGGCGACTTTCCGCAGCCTGGCTGTCGGTGTTTCCCAGCAGGTCGAGGAGGGCGCCCTGGGCGGTGGCATTGCGCGGATCCAGGTCGAGCACTTCGCGGTACAGGCGCTGTGCGTCCGCTTCGCGGTTCTGCACACTGGCGATTGCGGCAAGCCCCAGCAAGGCATCCACGCTGCGCCCGCGAGCGGCCGCCTGCGTGTAGAGCCGTTGCGCTTCGGTCAGCGCGCCGCGCTGATAGGCCGCGTAAGCCTGACTGAGCAGGCTCGTCTGGATATCGGGCTGGAACAGCGGCGGCGCGGCGGGCGGCGGCTCGGCGCTGCGCATGGGAGCGGGTGCGCGCGGCATGCTGGAAACGGGGGGCGCGGGCAGGGCGGACACATCGGCCGAGGCCTCCGCTGGCAGGGTCTTCTCGGCCGATGCGTCCTGCTGCGGCAAAGGCGCAGCAGGCAACGCGGCCGGCAGGGGCGCGACCGGTGCGGGCGCGATGGGGGGGGCGGCCGCAGGCGGGACGGACGCGGCGACGTCTACAGGCTCAATGCCGGACGGCGGTTGCAGCGCGAAATAAAGATACGTGCCGTAGCCCACTGCAATCAGCGCGGCCAGCAGCGCAGTCAGCGGCACCAACCCGAGGCGTGGCCAGCGGAATGCGGATTTGCTGCGCGGGTTGGGCTCGAGTCCGTTGCTGCCGAACAGCAGCCCAGGCGGTTCCACCCATTCGCGCGCCTGGGCCGTGCCGGGTGACGCCAGAGGCTCCAGTTCGAGATCGCCCTCGATCGGATTGCCGAGCCCGGACTTGTCCGCATTCTCGGATTCGGCCTGCTTCAGCGCCTTGAGCAGCAGGCTCACCGGATACTCCGCGCGCCAGGTTTGCTCATTGTGCGCTCCGTGCGCTGGGGAGCAGTCGCTGGAACTGGCGCAGTTCCTCGCTTTCCAGCGTGGGATTGGAGACGACGATGGGACGCAGGAAAATCACCAGTTCGGTCTGGCTGTTGATCCGCTCGTGCTGGCCGAACACCGCGCCGATGCCTTCCGGCCGAGACAGGCCGGGGATGCCGTCGCGCGCGTTGTTGGTGTCGTCCTGGATCAGGCCGCCGAGGATCACGGTCTGGCCGCTGCGGACCTGCAGCAGCGACTCCATTTCGCGCACCTGGATGACGGGAATGCGGTTGCTGATGTCGAGGTTGTTCTTCTTCAGTTCGGGGTTGGGGTCCTCGACGGTGCCGACCTGGCGCGAGATGGTCGGGCGCACGGTGAGCGAGACCATGCCGTTCTCGTTGATCTGCGGCAGTACCGACATGACGACGCCGACCGGAACCGTCTGCGGCGTGGAGGTGAAGGTGGTGGTCTGCGCCACATTGGCTGCGGTCGTGGTGTCCGCGGTGATGGTGAAGTACACCAGATTGTTTACCACTTTCAGGAGCGCGGTCTGGTTGTTCAGTGCCATCAGTTTGGGGCTGGACAGCACGCGGGTGTTGCCGAAGGACTCAAGCAGGTCGATCGCGGCAGTGAAGCCGTTGTTACCGGTGTTGGTGTAGGTGGCCTGAATGAATGGAGAGAGCGCGCTGGCCAGTGCATTGGTGCCGCCGCCGACAGTATTGATCGTCCAGCCGGTGGTCCCTTGCAGGGCTTTCGACCAGTCGATTCCGGCGCGATACTGGTCCTTGAGCGTCACTTCGACAATGGTCGCCTCGATCAACACCTGGCGCTGCGCCGACTGCATCACACGATCCAGATATTGCTGCACCAGTTCCTGCTGCTTGGCGGTGCCCAGCACGGTCACCGTGCCCGCCACCGGGTTGACCGCGACGTCGTTTTTGCCGTCGCCCGCGGGTTGATTGGCGAACGCAGCGGTGAACAGATTGGCGGCGCCCGCGCCAGCCTTGCTGGCAGCTTCAGCCTGCGACACGCGTTCGGCACGCTCCGCTTTTTCGGCATCCAGTCGCGCCGCGCGCTCTTCGTTGCTTTGCGTGACCGCGCGGGTGCCGGCGAGCATCGTGCGGATGTTGTCGGCCAATACGGCCCACAGGTCGTTGTTGGACTGGCTGGCAACCGTGGTGGTGGAGGAATTGCCGGTCGCTGCGCTGCTGCCCCCCGTCCCGCTACCAATGCTGCCTCCGCCGGTGCTGGCGATCTGGGCCGCCACGCCCACGCTGGATGTGGTGTTGCGGGCGACGTTGACGTAGTTGACGGTATAGGTCTTGACGTAGGGCGTGTCGGGCATGATCGACACGGTGCGGCCGTTCATTTCGTAGCGCAGATTGGCCTGCCGCGCGATGCGCTCGAGAATGGCGGGCAGCGGTTCCTGCACCGCGTTGAGCGAGACGTTTCCAGTAATGCCCGGATGCAGGTCGATGTTGTATTGCGTGTCGCGCGCGATGGAAAACAGCAGCTCCTTCACCGGCACGTCGTTGACCACCACGGTGTAGGTCGGCACCGGCGCGCTCGGCTTGGGCGGGGGCAGGGTGGGAGCGGCCCTGACCGGGGCGGGCGGCGGCGTGGCCGGCATGGCGGACGGGGTGGGCTGGCTGATGTGGCCGGGCGACGTGTCGAATGCCTGCGGCGGGACGCAGCCCCCCACCAGCATCAGGCCGGACAGAGCCAGGCCCGTCAATACGAAGCGTTTCTCAGCGTTCATCATCATCCAGTGGGCAATACTACGGTGCGCATTTTGCCGACCGTGCGCAGAAACGGCTCGCCTGCGGGCGAAGCAGGCAGCGTGCGCAATGCCGCCATGGCCGCCTCGCGGTCGGGAAACTCACCTGCAAGGATCATCCAGGCAGGCTTGCCCCGACTCAGGCCGTGCAACACCCGTACCGGCCGGGGGACGGCGGCATTCAGGCTTCCCAATAATACGGCTGCCTCGCCGGCTTCTTTAGCCGAGGCGAGCTGGATCACGTGGATTCCGGGCGCGGCGGCGGCGAGCCAGCGCCGGGNNAAGATGTCGATGGCGGCCGGGGCGACAGCGGAGGCGGGGGGGGCGGCAATCCGCACAGCGGCCGGCGGCGGAGCGGTCTGCGACAATGCCTGCCAGGCGACGAAGGCGATCAGTGCCAGCGCAGCGGCCACGCCCGCGCTCAGCCACGCCCAGCGATGCAGCCCGGGGCGTGCGCCTGCCGGGGACTGCATGTCGGCATCCCCCGCGGCGGCCTCCAGGTGCGCCGGGGTGATGCTGTGGGTCTGGCCGGCGTAGGCCGCCAGCAAGGTCTTGTCGGCCAGCACGTTGATACGGCGCGACAGACCGCCGGATAGCCGGGTCATGCGCGCGATCAATGTCGGCTGGAACAGGTCGGGGCCGCGATACCCGGCCACCGCCAGCCGCGCACGCAGGTAATCGGCCACTTCGGTT
>DONB01000036.1 GCA_003510325.1 Thiobacillus sp.
GCGATGGCCTCGCCGTGGGCCGCGTTCAGCGCCGCCTTGAAGCGCGGAAAGCGCAGCCACACCAGCGCATTCAGCACGTCGTGCCAAGTGTCGGCGCGGGTCGGCACCTGGCCGGTATGGAGGATATGGGATTCGTAGTCGCGCGCAGAGAGGCGGCCGTCGGGGGCGAAAAAGCGCAGCGGCAGTCCGCGCGCCTGCGTCGTGCCGCGCTCGGCGGCCAGCGCGTTGAGTGCGTCGAGCGTGTCCGGGCTGGGTGAAGACCGCGCGCGCGCCAGATCCAGCGCGTCGATCAGTTCCCGATAGGGCGCGAAGGCGGCGTGATCGAAGCTCAATGCAGCGATTCAGACAAGGCCTGGCGGTATTGCCGCGTCAGCGGATGCGCGCTGCCCAGCAGGTCGAACAGCGCCAGCAGGCTGGTGCGGCCAATGTCGTGGCGAAAGCCGCGATCGGTGCGAGCGATGGCGATCAGTTCCTCCATCGCGCCGGCAAAGTCGTCCGTGGCCAGCAGCACGGCAGCGCGCTGGTAGCGCGCGTCGAGGTCATCCGGATTCGCTGTGATGCGGGCGTCCAGCTCCGCCAGCGGCGGGGCCAGGCGCGCGGCTTCCGCGAGATTCAGATGAGCGTGAAGCGGCGCGATCAGGGCGTCGCTGCGCGCTTCGGACGGCAGGCTGTCGAGCAGCTTCAGCGCCTGTTCGCCTTCGCCTTCGGCCCACAGCAGCTTGGCGAGGTCGCGCGGAATCGTCAGATTGTCGGGCTCGGCCATGGCCGCATTGGCGAGCAGCATGCGCGCCTGCTCGACCTTGCCCGACTGCCAGGCCGCCACGCCCAGCGCGTGGGCGCGGTTGGCATCGCCGGCGATGAAGCGGTCGAGCACCTCGCGGAAACTGCTGTCGGGGTCGGCGCCGTGGATGGTGTGGGCGACTTCGCCGCGCCAGAAGAACTTCACCGTGGGAACCGAGTTCACGTTGAAGCGGCGTGCCAGCTCGGGCAGTTCGTCGGCGTTCAGCATCACCAGCAGGAACTTGCCGCCGTATTCCGCGGCAAGCTTGACCAGGCGCGGCATCAGGATGAAGCAGGGGCCGGCCTTGGGGGTCCAGAAGTGCACCAGCACCGGGCCCTTGTGCGAGTTCTCCAGCACCAGGCGGTTGAAGTTCTCGGCGCTGGCGTCAAACACGTAAGGCGAAAGGCTCATTGATCGAACGTCCCGGTTGCGGCGAAGCGGTCGCAGGCGGCGACCAGTTCGCGTGCGATACCTGGCTCGAATGCCGAATGGCCGGCGTCGGGAACGATGACATAACGCGCCTCGGGCCAGGCCCGTGCCAGTTCGTCGGCCGACACGATGGGGCAGACGGCATCATAGCGGCCCTGCACGATCACGGCCGGAAGGGAACGGATGCGATCGATGTTGGCGAGCAGGCTGTTGTCGGGCAGGAAGATGTTGTTCATGAAGTAATGCGCCTCGATCCTAGACAGCGACAGCGCGGTCTTGTCGCTGCCGAAGGCGGCGACGAGTTCGGGGCTGGGAAGCAGGGTCGAACACGATGCCTCGAAGGTCGCCCACCGATAGGCGGCAGGCTGGTGTACGGCCGGGTCGGAATCGAGCAGGCGGCGGTGATAGGCGGCCAGCAGGTCGCCGCGCTCGGCCTCCGGGATGAATTCCGCCAGTTGCCGCTGCGCCTCGGGAAAGAAGGCGCGGATGCCGTCGAGGAACCAGTCGATCTCGCTTTTTCGGCACAGGAAGATGCCACGCAGCACCAGGCCGCTGCAGCGTTCGGGGTGGGCCTCGGCATAGGCAAGTGCCAGGGTCGAGCCCCACGAGCCGCCGAATATCAGCCAGGAATCGATGTCGAGTTCGCGCCGCAGCGATTCCATGTCGGCGATCAGGTGCGGCGTGGTGTTGTCGGCGAGCTCGCCGTGCGGCGTCGAGCGGCCGCTGCCGCGCTGGTCGAATAACACGATTCGATAGCGCGCCGGATCAAAGAAGCGCCGCTGCTGGGGCGAGGTGCCGGAGCCGGGTCCGCCGTGCACGAACAGCACCGGGATGCCGTCCGGGTTGCCGGAGGTTTCCCAGTAGATGCGATGGATGCCGGCCGTTTCCAGCATGCCGCTGGCGTAGGGGGTGAGGGCAGGGTAGAGCGAACCGGAGTCGGACATGGCAAGGGAGATGAATCAGGAGCCCCGATAGTATCGCCTAGCCGGCCAGGCTTGAACATGAAATGCCGCGTGTCGACAGGTGCGGAAAGGGGTCGTATGCTTCCCGTAAGTGCCGGAATGTTGCGCGGGACTGAAGGATGGGGTCGAATGCGCCGATAAGCGGTATTGCTGTGCGCTGTTATTTACCATAATCGATAAGAGGAGTCGTTCCATGAGTCATGTCGTCAAGGTGGCCTTGCTTGGGCTGGGTGAAGTCGGGGAAAAGTTTGCTGAACACTTTCTGGAAAAAATCCAGGAAGACCATGTCAATGTGGAGATCGTCGCGGTCGCCCACCGCAACCTGGAATCGCCCGTCGCGCTTGGCTTCATTCACAGCAAGGTGCCCGTATTCAAGGACGCGATGGAGGTGGTGACCCTGGGAGCGAAAGTCGACATCATTTTCGATCTGACCGGCGACCCCGAGTTGCGCAAGAAACTGCGCGTCGCGCTGCAGGAAACGCATAACCAGCACACCGTGATTGCGCCCGAAGTGGTCGCGCACCTGTTGTGGAGCTTCTTCGGCGAGGGCGAGTTGCCGCACAGCGGCCAGACGGGATACTGATGCTGGGCGGACACTCGGGCGCGGGCGGAGGCGGTATTCCGGCCGGAAGCGTGTGATCGTTTGAAGCCATGCCCATGAGCAGCCCTTTCAGATTTGCCCATGCCGCCGATGCAGACTGGACCCAGGCGGCCCAGTCGTGCATGAAGCAGCTGGGGGCCATTCCGGCGTCGGCGACACTGGGGTTCTTGTACGTATCGGACGCTTTCGCCGGCGAGCTCGACGCGATCCTGGCATTCTTCAGGAGCGCGACCGGGGTGACGCACTGGACCGGCAGCGTGGGGGTGGGGGTGTGCGCGACCGGGGTGGAATACCTGGAAGAGCCGGCGATGGCCGTCATGCTGGGCGAATTCGAACCGGCCGATTTCAGCATGCTGCCGGTGCTGCGTTCGCCGCAGGACATCGCGTCACAACCGTCGGAGGCGTATTTCGCCATCGCGCACGGCGACCCGGCGAATACCCAAATCCAGGAACTGATCGAGGGACTGTCCGCGCATGTGGCGAGCGGCTTCGTGGTCGGCGGGCTGTCGAGTTCGCGCAGCGAGAGCGCGCCGCAGATCTGCGATGGCGTGGTCAGCGGCGGCCTGTCCGGGGTGATGTTCAGCGAACGGNNCAACCCGGCTGACGCAGGGCATCTCGCCGCTAGGTCCGCGCCACCGCATCACCACCGCCAACAAGAACATCGTCGGCAGCCTCGATCACCGTCCGGCACTGGACGTGATGAAGGAGGAGATCGGCGAGGTGCTGGCGCGCGACCTGCGGCGCGCGGCAGGCTATATCTTTGTCGGCCTGCCGGTGCGAGGGTCGGATACCGGCGATTACCTGGTGCGCAACATCCTGGGTGTCGACCCGCAAAATCATCTGGTGGCGATCGGCGAACATGTCGAGCCGGGGAATGAGCTGCTGTTCTGCCGGCGCGACCAGCAAACGGCCGAGGATGACCTGTTGCGGATGCTCGCTGCCATCGGTTCGCAATTGAACGCGCCGATCCGGGGCGGCGTGTATTATTCCTGTCTGGGGCGCGGCCAGCACATGTTCGGCGCGCCGAATCGGGAGCTGGGGTTGATTCGGGAGATCCTGGGCGACTTCCCGCTGGTGGGGTTCTTTGCCAACGGGGAAATTTCCCATAATCGTTTATATGGCTACACCGGGGTATTGACCCTGTTTGGCTGACCAGAATGAGGAGACAGGCATGCCACTGCACGCCATGAAAGAAGACGAAGTCCGCTTGCTGCGCGACGAAATCGAAATGCTGATGAACGAACGCCGCCAGCTGTTGCAGGTAACAGGCGCAGCCGCAGTGTTCGTCGCCAATCTCGACACCGACAGCCTGCCCGATGAAACCGACACGATCGATGCCGCCGAGATGCTGGCCGAGCAACTCAACGGCTTGTCCGAGGAAACGCTCAAGGATGCGCTGGAATCGGTGCGCGCCCAGGTCGACCCGACTCAATAAACCGGTTTCATCTCTTGGCCCGCCTGTCGCTGCCTGATCCTGCCAAAGTCAGGCGCTTTGCGCTGATCGTCGGGCTGACTGCGCTGGCCTATGCGCTGGCGGGCTGGCTCAGTCTCAAGCTGGCCGCCTATGTGGCCGATGTGGTCGCCGCCATCTGGCTGGCGGCAGGCATCGGCGCCATGGCAAGCCTGCGTTTCGGCGTGCCGGGCGTGCTGGGTGTCCTGCTGGGCTCGCTGGCGGCCAACAGCCTCATTCTGCAGCCGGAAGACGCACTCCGTCTCGCGCTCGGCGCAGCGACGGGGGCATGGATCATGGGCACGCTGCCGCGCTATCTGCAGCCCTTCAGCCCCACGCTCGACTTTGTTCCCAGCGTTGCAAAATTCGCCCTGGTGGCCGCGCCGCTGGGCTGCGCGGTGAGCGCGCTCACCGGGGTTTTCAGCCTGCATTTCTTCGGCGACCTGCAGGCCGACATGCTGCTGCGGGCCCTGTGGGTCTGGTGGCTGGGCGATCTGCTGGGGGTGTACATGATCGCCCCGCTGCTGCTGACCGTGTCGCGCTGGGATATGTTGCCGACCAGCAAGGGCGCGCGGCTGGAAGGCCTGGTGCTGGTGCTCGGCATGCTGGCGCTGACGCTGGCGATGATGGAATATGCCGACCCCCTGCGGCCTGCCGAGATCGTCCTGTTCGTGATGGTGCCGGCCGTGCTGTGGGCGGCGCTGCGGTTTTCGGTGGTCGGGGCGAGCCTGGCCATTTTTCTGGCTGCGCTCATCGTGCTGGGCGTGGCGGTTGTCGCGTACGGCGGAATCACCCATGTCACCACGCCCGGCGATGTGTTCGCGCTGCAGATCAGCATGCTGACCATGGCGCTGGGCGGCCTGTTCGTCGCGGCGGCCCTGGCCGAGCGCCGCTATTCCGAAATGCGGCTGGACATGCTGGCCAACCACGATCCGCTCACCGGCCTGCCCAACCGCTCGTATTTCCAGGATTTCCTCGGCCATGCGCTGGCGCACGCGCAACGCGACCATTCCCAGGTTTCGCTGCTGTTCATCGATCTCGACCGCTTCAAGCACATCAACGATTCTCAGGGGCACGAGGTGGGTGATCAGGTGCTGCGCGTCGTGGCCAACCGGCTCGACGAGCAGCTGCGGGCCGACGACTTCGTCGCCCGCCTGGGCGGCGACGAGTTCGCCGTCGTCCTGACCCATCCCCCGGCCTCGCGCGCTGCCAGCCGGGTGGCCCGCAAGCTGACGCAGGCGCTGGTCGAATCGTTCAAGCTGGGGCCGCGCCGTTATGCCATCGGCGCCAGCATCGGCATCAGCGTCTATCCGGACGATGCGCTCGACGCCAATACCCTGCTGCGCCAGGCCGACCTGGCGATGTATCAGGCCAAGCAGCGCCGCAGCGGCTTCGAGTATTTCAGCGACGAACTCAACACGGTGGCGCAGCAGCAGCTGACGCTGGAAAGCGGACTGCGTCAGGCGATGGAACGGGACGAGCTGGCGCTGGTATACCAGCCCAAGGTTGACCTCGCCAGCGGCCGGATGGTCGGGGTGGAAGCGCTGATACGCTGGCTCCCGCGATCGGGCAGCATCATCGGCCCGGAACAGTTCATTCCGGTGGCCGAGGAAACCGGCCTCATCGTCCCGATCGGCGAATGGGCGTTGCACGAAGCCTGCCGCATCGCTGCAACCTGGGCCGACGACATCCGCATCGCCGTCAATATCTCGCCGGTGCAGTTCCGCAGTGCCACGTTGAACAGCATCGTGTTGCAGGCGCTGGCGCGGTCGGGCCTGGCACCGCAACGGCTGGAACTGGAAATCACCGAAAGCCTGTTCATCGACAATGTCGAAGCTACGCTCGGCTCGCTCCATTCGCTGCGCGCGCTGGGGGTACGGATCGCGCTCGACGATTTCGGCACCGGCTATTCGTCGCTNNGCTCAGCTATTTGCGCAGCTTCCCCTTCGACAAGTTGAAGATCGATCGCAGCTTCATCGTCGATCTGTTGGCGCATGACGGCGCGACCGCGATCATTCGCGCCATCACCACGCTGGCCGACGCGCTGGGCATCGAAACCACAGCCGAAGGGGTGGAAAGCAGCGAGCAACTGGAGATATTGCGCGCCGAAGGGTGCAATCAGATTCAGGGCTATTTCTTCAGTCGGCCGATTCCGGCCGGCCAAGTCGCGGCGCTCCTCGAAAAGCTTTCGGGTGACAGGATGGCGGCCTGACGTTCGGCTTCCATTTGCATCCGCTGAAGCCAAGACCTACGAACGCCGCCAATGACCACGACCCCCGACCTTGCCATCCGCCTGCGCCGCGCCAGCTTCAACCGCGCGCTGGCGCAAGCCGACCTGCGCACGATCGAAATGCTGCTGGCACGAGACGCCATTCTTGTGACGGGGACGGATAGTGCCGTTCTCGCGGGTCGCAAGGCGCAGATGCTGGCGTGGCGGCGCGAGTTTGCAGCA
>DONB01000016.1 GCA_003510325.1 Thiobacillus sp.
TAGTGGGGTGGGTGGGTATGCCGTTCAGTTCCCACTCTGCCACGCAAGAGATTAGCGCCGGGAGCATGGTCGCGTCTACGCGGGTTTGCGTTGGCGCGACCAGTGCCCCGACTGCCATAATTGCATCTTCGTAAGCCATCGCCTGCTCAAAGTTCAACGGGTCAGACAAAACGACCTGACCCGGAAAACGCTTTACAGGCGAGTCAATGCGCTTCGGCATTTAGCTCACCGCTTCGGCTGCCGTGCCCCAGGCCGGTACGCTGCTGGCGGGGNNTCATGCTGGACGGGTCTACGGTGTAGCTGGTGACGATATAGCCGCTGGTCGCGGTTGCGGTGATCCCGAATTGCGGTTCGCCGCTTTCCCAGGCATGCCGCATGCCGAATTGCACGTCAAGGCTGCGCGGGGTCGCTACGCCAGCCATACCAGCCAGGACGGTATGACCGCCTGAGATTGCCGGGCTTGCCGCTACTGCGGTAGTGTCCATTGGGCCGGTGATCGAAATGGGCGCGTCGGGGTGGTTGGGTAGTGCGCCTTTCACGGCGTCTTGGTAGGCCGTCAAATCGACCTCATCATAAACCAGGCCAACCACGCTTACGGATGTGACCGGGATATTGCGCATGGCTGTACCGTCGCTGAACAAAAAGTACAACCATCGGTTTACAGTACGCCCCGTTGTGTTTGCAGTCATATCTAACTCCTATAATTTGTTTCGGCAAAAGCCGATTGCGAATGTGGCCGTGTTAGCGGTTCCGAAGGCGAGCTGCCAGCGTAGATATCGTTTGACGGTGGCGCCTGTTGCGGTCGAAACGATATTGCCAACGGGCGTTACACTGGCGTCGATGGATCCGCTAGTGAGTAACTCAGTAAAGCTGCCGTCGCTGTTGGTCGCCGCGTCTTGTACCGATAGAGTAACCGTGCCGTTGNNTACGGCCGTGCGCGCCGCTTTGGTGTGCACCAGGAAACCCCAGGGCGTGCGGAATGTCGGCAGGTCGTTGACATCCCACGAACCGAACGGTACGTTGACCGTAATCAGGTCTGCGCTGTCTGCGCTGTAGGCTGTCTGGAGCGACTTGCACATAAACACCGGATCCCCCGCCGCCGGTTCTGCCCGCATCCCGATTGCCACCATCACATCCCACACGCTGCCCGCGCCGTTCGCAATCGCATGCAGCCCGGCTGTCGTGGGGTCGAGTACCCCATTCAGCGTGCCGGGCGAGATCATTACCTGATTGGGGAGATAGCCCTTCACGGCGTCAGACAGCGTCGTTGCCCCTGGCGTGTCAAATTCATGCGTCAGCGGCCCCATGCTGCGGGTATAGCCGGATAGATCATACCCGCNNACCTGCCATTATGTATTCTCCACAAAGTACACGCGCAATCGCTGCATGATGAAAAACGGGCCCGCGCCTTGCCTGTCGAATAATTCTTGCGGGTCGCCATCGCTCTCAATCCGCATAATAAAATAAGTCGCGCTCAATCCCTGCCCGGTGTCCAACTTGCTTATAACCGTGTCTCGCAGCGTGCCGAATGTTGAGTAGGACGTATCATCGACAAACCGAGTAAACAGGTCAATCAGGCATTCCCATTCGTGCGTTCGGGGGTCGCTGGTCGCGGTGTCGTAGCTGATAACCGCGCCGGGGAATAGAACGGCGTAATTCGTCAGGCCGCCAGTGTCCAGACACCGCAAATCGCCCTCTGTGACGCTGCCGGAAGGGAAGGTGCTTGTCAGCGTCAAGAGTAGGGTTTTTATCAAGCCCTGCGCGGTCATGTAGGACATTAGTCACCACCTTGGGGCAAGAGACGCCGCGCCACCAGGTCAAGCTCATTTGCGACCTCTTCGGGTAACTTATCTATCTCATCTTCCACCACGTCACGGAAAAGTTGCCATCTGCCCGAGTGCATCCAGGCTTGACCTTGACCATAAGCATCGCCCACCACATAGCGGGCATACCTGCGCCCCTTGTGGCTGGCGTTATTGTAGATTTGATAGCCATCTTCCAGCCTGCGCACTTGCCATGACGCGCCCAAGTTGCCGGTACGAATATAACGCTGCCCCGGACGTTCGCCCGGGTAGCCTTCCATCTCGCGAGTGATCCGGTTCATCGCGTCGAAAATCTTGCGCCTGCCGATCTTGACAGGCTGGCTTGACAGGTCTTGCAGGCCCTGGCGCACTAAGTCAGCGTTGCTTTTGATGGTGAGCTGCATTATCCACCATCCCAATCGATAAAAACGTTACCGAATTCTGACCGCTGGCGAATGGGGAATGTCTCGTTGCCGCTTTCGTCGGTGTCACGGTAGGCAATACCGGAGAGTGCCGAGTAAGTGCGCGCCGCGCCGATCAACTCAAGCCCAGCCGCGTTGTCCTCAACCCATTGCTGCATTTCCATGCGCAAGACACGCATCGGGCTTTCGCCGCGCTCAAGTGCCCTATCGGTGTAAAACCTGCCGGTCGAGTTGGCCGCATGACATAAATCCACCGCGACCTCTACAACGATCTGCCCGCAAGCCGCCGCCGCGTNNCCTCTACAACGATCTGCCCGCAGGCTGCCGCCGCGTCAGTGTCGGTGATGGGGATTGCAAATCCTACGCCCGCCAGCATAACGTTTAGGGTTGCGCTTGCGTTGTCAATAAACTTCTCAACCTGCGCCAGCGTGGGCCGGGTCGCGGTGGTATACGCGCCGCTGATAAGGTAACGCCCCGTCAAGGCTTGCACCTCTGCCACTGACCCGTAACTGTTCGCGTTGAGTGCCATGGTCTAATCGTCCAGGTAAATCCAAACGTTGATAATATCGCCGGTGTTAGCCTGCGCCACTGTGACTTTCAGGAAGTCATCGACCGCGATTTTGTCATGGGTAGTAAGATCGCTGCCGTCCGTGTTGAGGTGCTCCAGGGCGCGC
>DONB01000137.1 GCA_003510325.1 Thiobacillus sp.
CGAAGCCCAGATCGAGCAGGAAGTGGCCGACTTCATCGTCATGCTGCAGAAGGTCTACGCCGACTTCGGCTTCAACGACGTGCTGGTCAAGCTGTCGACCCGCCCGGACAAGCGCGTCGGCTCGGACGAGTCCTGGGACACGGCGGAAGCGGCGCTGGCGGCGGCCCTGGACAAGAACGGGCTGGCCTACGACCTGCAGCCGGGCGAGGGCGCGTTCTACGGCCCCAAGATCGAGTTCACGCTGAAGGATACGCTCGGCCGCCTGTGGCAGTGCGGCACCATCCAGCTCGATTTCAACCTGCCGGTGCGTCTCGGCGCCGAATTCGTCGATGAGGACAACAGCCGCAAGCCCCCGGTCATGCTGCATCGCGCGATCCTCGGCTCGATGGAGCGCTTCATCGGCATCCTGATCGAGCACCACGCCGGCGACTTCCCGCTGTGGCTGTNNGGTGATGAACATCAGCGAAAACCAGGCCGGCTATGCGCAAAAAGTCACCCAGGCGCTGCGCGAGGCGGGTATTCGGGCCGTATCGGACTTGAGTAATAACAAAATTAACTATAAAATTCGGGAACATAGCTTGCAGAAGCTGCCTTATCAGGTGGTCGTCGGCGACAAGGAAATGGAGTCCGGTGTGGTCTCCGTCCGTGCCCGCGGCAACCAGGACCTGGGGCAGTTCGGTTTGGATGACTTGATTGCGCGCCTGAAAGCGGAAACGCTGGCGCGTCAGTAATGGCGGTCAAACAAGGCGTTGGGGCCTCCCGCGAGGGATTGGGCACCGCGCCTTCTTTATTTGTTTGACCTTTTTGCCTTGGCGCAAAGCGTCAGGTTTTTATTTGGAGAACGACTCATCGCGACAGAAAAGAAACAGANNATGGACTACGGCAAGTTCAAGTACCAGGAAAGCAAGAAGCAGCACGAAGCCAAGCTGAAGCAGAAGCAGGTCCAGATCAAGGAAATCAAGTTCCGTCCGGGTACCGACGAAGGCGATTACCAGATCAAGCTGCGCAACCTGATCAAGTTTCTTGAAGAAGGCGACAAAACCAAGATTACGCTGCGTTTCCGGGGCCGCGAAATGGCCCACCAGGAAATCGGCATGAACCAGTTGCGGCGCGTGTCGGCCGATCTGGCCGAAATCGCGGTGGTCGAGCAGTTCCCCAAGATGGAAGGCCGCCAGTTGGTGATGATGCTGGCGCCGAAAAAGAAAGTTTGACGGTTTACGAGACCGGCGTTTCTCGGCCCTGACTGTAGATCCAGCGGGTCCATACGCCACACAATACGTGCAGTCGGGTTGGTGAAGCATTCCACGTCGTGGGATCACCTGGCCGCATGAGATAAAAGGAAGCATCATGCCTAAGATGAAAAGCAAGAGCGGCGCCGCCAAGCGGTTCCGCGCGCTGGGCGGCGGCGGGTTCAAGCGCTCGCACGCGTTCATGCGTCACATTCTCACCAAGAAGAGCACCAAGCGTAAGCGCCAGTTGCGCGGCATGGAAACCGTCAATGCCAGCAACCACAAAGCGGTTGCACGCATGTTGCCCTACGCATAAGGAGAGATTAGATGCCACGCGTCAAACGGGGCGTAACCGCCCGCGCCAGCCACAAGAAAGTCCTCGATGCCGCCAAAGGCTATCGCGGCCGTCGCAAGAACGTATTCCGCGTCGCCAACGAAGCGGTGATGAAGGCCGGTCAGTACCAGTACCGTGACCGTCGTCAGCGCAAGCGCCAGTTCCGCGCTCTGTGGATCGCGCGTATCAATGCCGCCTCACGGCAGCATGGCCTGACCTACAGCGTGTTCATGAACGGGCTTTCCCGCGCCGAGATCGGGATCGATCGCAAGGTGCTGTCGGACATCGCGATTTTCGACAAGGATGCCTTTGCCAAGATCGTCGAACAGGTCAAGGCCAAGCTCGCTGCGTAAGCAACACCGAAGCAACAAGAAAAGGCCGCAAGGCCTTTTTTTGTTGGTACTGCCTTCACAACAAAAAAAGTTTATCCACGAAGCACACGAAGAAGCACAAGCATTCTGTTGTTTTGATTCGAGAATTTCGAGTCCTTCGTGGACAAATTTGAGGTTTTCAAATATCTGTCATGCGCAATCCCAACGAAATCGTCGCTGAAGCCCTTGCCGCCATTCAGGGCTGTTCCGACCTGCCGGCACTGGAACAGGTCAAGGCAGTCTATCTCGGCAAGAGCGGCCAGCTCACCGAATTGCTGAAAAGCCTGGGCGCGATGCCGGCCGACGAACGCAAGACCGCCGGCGCCCGCATCAACGAGGCCAAGCAGGCGGTCGAGGTTGCGCTGAAAGACCGCCGCGACGCGCTGCACCAGGCCGAGCTGGATCGCCAGTTGGCGGCCGAAACCCTGGACGTGACCCTGCCGGGGCGCGGTGCAGGGCGCGGCGGCCTGCATCCGGTGTCGAGGACGCTCTCGCGCATCCAGGCGCTGTTCCGCTCGATCGGCTTCGAGGTGGCGACCGGGCCCGAGATCGAGACCGACTTCTACAACTTCACCGCGCTCAACATCCCGGAAGACCATCCGGCGCGGGCGATGCACGACACCTTCTACCTGCAGAGCGGCGAGCTGCTGCGCACCCACACCTCGCCGGTGCAGATCCGCACGATGATGACGACGCCCCCGCCGATCCGCATCATCGCGCCCGGTCGCGTCTATCGCAGCGATAGCGACGCGACCCACACGCCGATGTTCCACCAGATCGAGGGCCTCGTCATCGACAAGGGCATCACGCTCGGTCACCTGAAATGGACGCTCGAAACCTTCCTCAAGGCGTTTTTCGAGCGCGAGGATATCGTGCTGCGGCTGCGCCCCAGCTATTTCCCCTTCAC
>DONB01000175.1:0-3300 GCA_003510325.1 Thiobacillus sp.
CCATCCAGGCGCCGCCGCGCTTGGAGGCGCGCGCGTACAAATCCAGATAGAACTGGCCGACACGCTGGCCGGCGTGGTCGGTCAGCGTGTAGAACTTCACATCCGGGTGCCATACCGGGGCCTTGTCCTCGCGCACGTGCAGGCCGTACAGCGTCTCGATCAGCTTGAATAACCCCGCTAGCACGCGCGGCTCGGGGAAGTACTGCTTCACTTCCTGGTCGGAAAAGCTGTAGCGGGCGACGCTGAGTTTTTCCGACACGTAGGTGTTGTCCCAGGCCTGAGGGTCGCTCAACCCCAGTTCGTCGCGGGCGAAGGCTTTCAGTTCCTCGTAGTCCTTCTCGGCGTAGGGGCGGGCGCGGGCGCCGAGCTCATCGAGGAAGGCCAGCACCTCGGTCGGGGTATCGGCCATCTTGGCGGCCAGCGAGACTTCTGNNAACTCTTGAAGCCCAGCAGTTCGGCGGCCTCGCGGCGCAGCTTGAGGATGCTGCCGATCAGCGGCGTGTTGTCGAGCTCGGGCCTGCCGAATTCGGAGGCGCGGGTGACGTAGGCGCGGTAGACCTGCTCGCGCAGGCCGCGGTTGTCGGCATACTGCATCACCGGCAGGTAGGACGGCATGTGCAGGGTGATTTTCCATCCGGTCTTGCCGTCGGCTTCGGCGGCGGCTTTCATCATCGCCTGCACGTCGTCCGGCACGCCGGCCAGCTGCGAGACGTTGTCGATGAAGAGCGCGAATTCGTTGGTGGCGTCGAGCAGGTTTTCCTCGAACTTGGCCGACAGCTGCGCCAGCTCCTCCTGCACCTGCATGAAGCNNGAAGCGCGCCTTCTTGTCGGCCGGCAGCTCGGCGCCGCCCAGGCGGAAGTCGCGCAGTTCGTTCTCGACGATCTTCTTGCGCGGGGCGGTCAGCGCGGCGAAGCCGGGGCTGGCCTTCAAGGCCTTGTACTTGGCGAACAGCGCCTCGTTCTGCCCCAGTTCGGCGTAGAAGACGGTGATTTTCGGCAGGTTTTCGTTGTAGACCTCGCGCAGTTCGGGCGAATCCATCACCGAGTGCAGGTGCGACACCTGGCCCCAGGCGCGGCCCAGCTTCTCGTTGGCATCGTCGAGCGGGGCGACGAAGGCGTCCCATTCGGCCGGGGTGTCGGCGGCTTCGGCGCGCGCCACGGCAGTGCGGGCGTCGGCCAGCAACCGGTCGACGGCGGGAGTGACGTATTCGGGCTTGAATTCGGCGAAGCGGGGCAGACCGGAGAAGTCGAGCAGCGGGTTGGCGTCCATCGGGGTCGTCATGGCAAATCTTTCACAAAGAGGAGGCAGGGCACACGGAGAAAAAGCGGTCGCGCACAACGATTATAATTTGGGCCCGGCTCTGCAGTGATTCAACCCCTCGACAACCATGGCTTTAGATCCCATTGCCCCTTACCGGGGCGTTCACCCGAAAATCGCCGCCGGCGCCTGGGTGCACCCGCGCGCCACGGTGATCGGCGAAGTCAGCCTGGGGCCCGATGCCTCGGTATGGCCGGGCGCGGTGATCCGCGGCGACGTCAACGCGATCAGCATCGGCGAGGTGAGCAACATCCAGGACAACAGCGTGCTGCACGTGTCGCACAAGACGCCGGCCAATCCGGCGGGCGGGCCGCTGGTCATCGGCGCGCGCGTCACCGTCGGGCATACGGTGATTTTGCATGCCTGCACCATCGAGGACGAATGCCTGATCGGCATGGGATCGATCATCCTCGATCGCGCGGTGATCCGGAAACATGTCCTGCTGGGCGCCGGCTCGCTGGTGCCGGAAGGCAAAGTGCTCGAATCCGGCCACCTGTATCTCGGCCGCCCCGCCAAACTGGTGCGCGCGCTGACCGACGAGGAAATCGCCTATTTCAGCTATTCCGCACAGCACTATGTCGCGCTGGCGCGGTCATATCAACCCTAGCTGCAAGGTTCAAGACACAAGATTCAAGGAAACCCGTGAAGTACACAAAACCGCTTCTCATCGCTCTCGCCGTTCTCGCCATCGCCGGCGCGCTGGCCTACGCCCTGATGGACAAGCCCGGCGCGCCGGCGGCCACCTTCACCACGCTGGAAGGCCGGTCCATCGCACTCGACGAACTGCGCGGCAAGGTCGTGCTGGTCAATTTCTGGGCAACCTCCTGCCCCGGCTGCATCAAGGAGATGCCGGGCATGGTCGAGACCTACAAGCAGTACAAGGACCGCGGCTTCGAAATCATTGCGGTGGCGATGAGCTACGATCCGCCGAACTACGTGGTCAATTTCGTGCAGACGCGGCAGCTTCCGTTCCCGGTCGCGCTCGATGTCGACGGCGCGCATGCACGCGCCTTCGGCGACGTGCAGCTCACGCCCACCACCTTCATCATCGGCAAGGACGGCCGCATCCTCGAACAGAAGCTGGGCGAACTCGACTTCGTCAGGCTGAAGGCGCTGCTGGACCGGGAATTGTCCTGATGAAAGCACGGATTGCGGTCATCCTGCTCGCCAGCCTGGCTGCGTGCAGCTCAACGGGGACGGGCCCTGATTCTGTCGCATCCCGCCCGGTTACGGCCCAGCCTTTGCCCTTTGCGCCGCCGCCGCCGCCCATGCCGGAGGAAGGGCGCCTATGCGCGCAGGATGTACGCATGTGTGCCGACGGCAGCGCCGTCAGCCGCAATCCGGACAATGGCTGCGCGTTCGACGCCTGTCCGGGCGCAAGCAAACAATAATTTTTCTGGAATTTTTCATTCATGGCGCAATACGTATATTCCCTCAACCGTGTCGGCAAGATCGTTCCGCCCAAGCGGCAGATCCTGAAGGACATCTCCCTCTCGTTTTTCCCTGGCGCGAAGATCGGCCTGCTGGGCCTCAACGGCGCCGGCAAATCCACCGTGCTGCGCATCATGGCCGGCGTGGACACCGATTTCACCGGCGAAGCGCGCCCGCAGCCGGGCATCAAGGTCGGCTACCTCGAGCAGGAGCCCAAGCTCAACCCGGAGCACACCGTGCGCCAGGCCGTGGAGGAAGGCGTGGGCGACCTGCTGCACGCCCAGGCCCTGCTCGACCAGGTCTACGCGGCCTATGCCGAGGAAGACGCCGACTTCGACAAGCTGGCCGCCGAGCAGCAGCGCCTGGAGGCCATCCTGGCCACCGGCGACGCCGCCACGCTGGAACTGCAGCTGGAAATCGCCGCCGACGCCCTGCGCCTGCCGCCCTGGGATGCCAAGGTCGGCCCGCTGTCGGGTGGTGAAAAGCGCCGCGTGGCGCTGTGCCGCCTGCTGCTGTCCAAGCCCGACATGCTGCTGCTCGACGAGCCCACC